>NZ_JAFMPN010000019.1 GCF_017351175.1 Desulfovibrio sp. Huiquan2017
CCTTCCAATCCTTTTACCTCGGTTGATTCCCGCTCTCATATCCCCACCCATGGACGGAACAAGCATGCCTGATGCGCGGGGGCGAGGTGATGACGCGGCCCGGCGAAGCGCGGGCAAGACCTTCGGGCGAGTGGGGGCGTGATTCCTCGTCGCGTTTCGGTTACCGGTCGGAGCTGAGATATTTTTTGCGCAGGTCGCGGTAGGCTTGGGTTTGTTTGAAGGCCTTGAGCTCGCCGGAGAAAGCGCGGACCGCGCGTTGGGTCGTGTGTTCGCGGCTGAAGACGATGTACAGGCCGTCCTTCTTGATTTGCACGTCGTTGGGCTGAACGCCGCCGCGGACGATTTGGGACAGGAGTCTGCCGTTCCCATATTCGGCCACGGTGGCGTCGAGCCGGCCCAGGGCGAGTTTGCGGAAATTGATCTCGTCGCTGTGGACTTCCTCCACCGTGCAGTAGACCTGGATGAATTTCCAGAACTCCGGGGTGTAGGTATAGCCCAGGACCACGCCGATCTTCAGGCCCTTGAGATCGTCCAGGTTTTGTACCGTCAGCCCTTTGCGGGTCCAGACCACCCAGGGCGATTCGAATAGCGGCTCCTCAGGATAATAAAGATAGACGGCCCGTTCCGGGGTGTAGTTGGCCGAGAACAGGCCGTCGGCATCACCGAAGCGGATCATGTCCAGGGCCCGTTTCCATGGCAGGGCCATGATTTCGACGTCCTCCACACCCAGGCGGGCGTACACCTTTCGGACGACATCCACGGCCAGCCCCGAATAGCCGTTTTGAGTCTCCGTCTGGTAGGGCGGCCAGATGTCGCAGACCAGCCGCACTCCGCGTTTGGCCAGAACGCACTGGCTCGGAAACAGCAGTAGGATAAGGACTCCGGCGAGCAGAGCTGTGGCGGTTTTGGACAGGCGCATCCGGTTCTCCTTTCTCATCGCATAGCATCCGCGCGGAGCGTCGAAAAGAGGCGGGATCAGTTTCCTGCGGATTTATAATCGACGGGTGCGAAGAAAGGGGCCACCCCGCACGGACGGCCCCGGTCATGTCGCCGTGTCGCGGCGTTCACTCGAACAGATACAGGAACTTTCCGTAGCCCTCCGCCTCCATCCTGTCCTTGGGGATGAAGCGCAGGGCAGCCGAGTTCATGCAGTAGCGCAGGCCGGTGGGCTGCGGGCCGTCGTTGAAAACATGGCCCAGGTGCGAGTCCGCGCCCTTGCTGCGGACTTCGGTGCGCGCGGAGAAGAGGGAGCGGTCCTCCCTTTCCACAAGGTTTTCCGGGGCCAGCGGCTTGGTGAAGCTCGGCCAGCCCGTGCCGGAATCGAACTTGTCGCGGCTGGAGAAGAGCACCTCGCCGCTGACCACGTCCACGTAGACGCCGTCCGCATGGTTGTCCCAATACTGGTTGTCGAAGGGCGGTTCCGTCCCCGCTCGCTGGGTCACGTCGTATTGGAGCGGCGTGAGGGTTTGCTTGAGGGTGGCCGCGTCGGGCTTGGTGAAGTCCCCGGGGGTTATGGATTTGGCCGCGTTCCCACGGGCCGTCTTGAGCACCGCGTCGGCCTCCGCGCCCCAATGATCAGCCGTGAACCTGTCGCGGCCCGAGAAGTGGCGGTAGGTCTTGTAACGCACGGGATTGAACCGGCAGTAGTTCTGGTGGTAGCCCTCGGCCGGATAGAAGGTGGTGAATTCGAGGATGGGCGTGACCACCGGCCCGTCGAAGCGCGCGGATTTGTCCAAAGCCTCTTTCGAGGCCTCGGCGATCCCACGTTGGGTCTCGTCGTGGTAGAAGATGGCCGAGGTGTATTGGAACCCCCGGTCGCCGAAGGAGCCGCCGTCGTCCGTGGGGTCGAAGTGCCGCCAGTAATGGTCCAGGATCTGGGCGTACCCTATCCGCGCGGGGTCGAAGGTCACCTGGACCGCCTCGCGGTGGCCCGTGCCGCCGCTCGAGACCTGCTCGTAGCTGGGCTCGGGCTCACTGCCGCCCGCATAGCCCGAGACGACCTTGATGACCCCGGGCAGTTTTTCCATGTCCGCCTCCACGCACCAGAAGCAACCGCCCGCCAGAGTGGCGATCTCGAAATTGCCGTTGTCAGCCATGGCCTGTTCCTCCAATGACGAAAATAGGTTCAAACCGAGCCCGAGCGCCAGGAGCGTCGCTCCGGCCAGGACGATGATCGTGGGTTGACGGGACATCGGGCTCACCTCCAAATGGAGTAATAATTCGTATTATCAAGTAATGGTAGGTATGATCCTCGGCAAGTCAATGGCGAGAGGGGAGGGAGCGGCTGGACACGGGGAAATGCGTGATTCGTTATTTTTTGCGGGAAAATGGTGGATTTTTGATTTTTTTTGGGGCAAGTGCCATTGCTTCGCGGCGTCGGGATGTGCATAGTACCCGCATCAGGCAGTCGGCCGCGACCGAATTTCGCATTCAATCACAGCAAGGAGAGACCATGCCCAACCAGAATTACACTCTTTTCAGCGGCGGCGCCCAGGGTGCCGAAAACCAGTTCGGCAAGCTCGCCGAATATTACGGCCTGCCCGAGGTCAATTTCACCTTCGAAGGCCACCGCATTGAGCGCACCCGCGGCGTGCGCGTCCTGACCGACGAGGAATTGACTCAGAAGGACGTCAGCCTGACCTACGTATCCAGGCTGCTGAACCGCAAGTTCACCAACGCGGAGAAGATGCGCAAGGTCCTGCAGACCATCATGTGGCAGGTGGACGCCAGCCAGCAGATTTTCGTGGTCGGCACCATCCTGGACGACGGCACGGTCAAGGGCGGCACCGGCTGGGGCGCGGAATTCGCCAAGATCTGCAACAAGGAGCTGTACGTCTTCGGTCAGGCCAAGGACGGCTGGTTCACATGGCAGCATGGAGCTTGGGCGGCCGTGGAGGCCCCGGTGATCTCCGCCGGCCATTTCACCGGCACCGGCACCCGCTTCCTGGAAGACAACGGCAAGAAGGCGCTGGAGGATCTGTTCTCCCGGTCCTTTAAATAGCGACGCTTTCCTTATGACAAACAAAAAGGCGGCCCGGTTGAACCGGGCCGCTTTTTTCGTGCCGTTTTCGCGCCGAGGCTAGACTTCGAGTTTCTTCTTGGTCTTTTTCTTGGTCTGCGAGTACTTCTTCACGTCTATGTTGTACTTCTTCACCTTGTAGTTGACGATCCGGTAGGACACGCGCAGGTCCCGGGCGGATTGCAGCATGTTGCCGCCGGTCTTCTTGAGGGAGTCGATGAGCAGCTCCTGCTCGAACTTGCCCACGGCCTCGCCGAAGGAGAGGTTGGTGCCGGTGGCCGAGCTTTCGGCCGACTGGAGGGTCGGCGGCAGGTGGTAGGTGCGGATGACCTGCTCCTCGCAGAGCAGGACCGCGCGCTCCATGCAGTTCTTCAGCTCGCGCACGTTTCCTGGCCAGTGATACATGACCAGCAGCTCGATGGCGGGCGTGGAGATGCGCTTGACTTCCTTGCCGTATTCGTCGGTGAATTCGGTCAGGAAGTGTTCCGCGAGAGGCAGGATGTCCTCCCGCCGTTCCTTGAGGGGCGGAATGAATATGGGGAACACATTGATGCGGTAGTACAGGTCTTCGCGGAACAACCCCTTTTCCAGCAGCTCTTCCAGCGGCTGGTGGGTGGCGCATATGAGACGCACGTCCACGGTGATGGTCTGTTCGCTGCCGACTCGCTGGATTTCCTTTTCCTGAATGGCCCGCAGCACTTTGGCCTGGGCGTCCAGGGATAATTCGCCGATCTCGTCCAGGAACAGGGTGCCCTGATCCGCCACTTCGAACAGGCCGCGCTTGGTCTGGAAGGCGCCAGTGAAGGCGCCTTTCTGGTGACCGAACAGCTCGGACTCGATGAGCTCGGACGGCAGGGCCGCGCAATTGAGCTTGATGAGCGGCTTGTTCGCGCGCGGGCTGGCCTGGTGGATGGCCTCGGCAAGCAATTCCTTGCCGGTGCCGGATTCGCCGCGCAAAAGCGCCGTGGCCCGGCTCGGGGCCACCTGGGAGGACTGGCGCAGGACCAGGCGCATGGCCTTGGATGCGGCCACGAAGTCCTTGGGCGGAGTCGTGTCGGCGGCTCCGGCCATGAGTCCCTGGGAGAGCAGGTGGTTTTGGGTGGCCATTTCCTCCTGGAACTGGGCCACGTACCCGGCGATGATGCCCGCTACCACTTCCAGAAAGTCGCGGTGGGCGGCCATGTCGTCGGCCGGGATAAGCGGCACGTCCACGGACAGGGCGCCGATGACCTCGGCTTCGTCCGAGCGCAGGTTGATGACCGGGACGCAGATGAAACCGAGCTTGCGAAGCTCCTCCTCGCTGCGCCCGAAGGCCTTGTTCAGGAACTCGGGATCGTCGGACATGCGCGGAACGCTGATGGACTGGCCCAAGTCGAAGACGCGCCCGATGATGCCGCGGCCCGGCGAGTAGGTCACGTCGTCGGACTGGGCCGGACTGTATGTCAGCGAGAGCTTCAGGTTCTCGGTCTTGGGGTCCATGATGACCATGAACGCCCGGACGTATTCCATGTCCAGGGCCAGGGTCTTCAGGAGCGCATTGAGCGATTCCTCAAGGGTGGTTTCCCTCCTCAAGGTCTCCTGAATGGTTCTCAGCGTGTGCAGATAGCTGAGATCGGAGTGGTCCTGCGTATTGGTTGCCATTGTACTTTCTCTAGGAGTTTAGGGCGTTGACGCCGAGCTCCAGGGCTTTAAGGTTCACGGCCTGGATCTTTGCGGGCATGTTTGCCTTGATGGCGGCCTCCAGGGCCTCGGGGCCGAAGGGCAGCTCACCGGCGGCGCACAGCGCGCCGAGCATGGCCACGTTGCCCGCCTGTACGGCACCCGCTTCCAGGCCGATGGATTGGTTGGCCATGAAGTACGCCTTGCTTGTGCAGGCGGACACGGCCTTCTTGATGTCGTCGATGGTCGGACAGTCCTGTTTGCCCATGGCCACGGACAGGGGCGGCATGTACTCGGTGGACGAGACCACCAGGCCGCCCTGGCGCAGGTAGGGCAGCGCGCGCATGGTCTCCATGGGCTCGAACCCGAGGAGGATGTCGGCCTCGCCAATGCCGATCTTGGGCGATTTGCAGCCGATGAGCACCGTGGATTCGACCACGCCGCCGCGTTGGGCCATGCCGTGGATCTCGCCGGAGGTCACGGTCAGGCCCTGGCTGAGGGCGGTCTTGGCCAACAGGGTGGTGGCGGTCAGGGTGCCCTGGCCGCCGACGCCGGTCATGAATATGCGGATTTTCTTGGTATCGGGCATGGTTAGCTGCCTCTCTTCTTGGCTTTGATGTGTCCGCAGACCTGTAGGCAGAGCATGCAGCCGTTGCACAGGATCGGATTAACGGCGGCCTTGCCGCCTTCCTTGTACATAGCCGGGCAGGCCAGCTTGTCCAGGCAGTCGAACCGGCCGGTGCAGGACTCGGCCACGTAGGCCACCTGGGGGGCGACCTTCTTGTAGACCCGGCGGGTGTAGAGCGGGCAGGGTTCCTTGGCGATGAGCACGCGCACGCCGGACAGCTCCTTGAGCTCTTCCATGGCGGCCATGGTCTTCTTTTGATTGAACGGGTTGACCGTGCGCACCTCGGTGACGCCCAGGCCGCGCACGGCGGCTTCGATGTCCAGCGGGTGGTCGTTTTCGCCGATGACCGTCCGGTCCACGCCCGGGTTGGGCTGATGGCCGGTCATGGCCGTGGTCCGGTTGTCCAGGACGACGATCAGGATGTCATGGTTGTTGAAGACCGCGTTGGCCACCCCGGTCAGGCCGGAGTGGAAGAAGGTGGAGTCGCCGATGAAGCCGACTACGGTCTGGCCGGTCGCTTTGGACAGGCCGCTGCCCGCCGAGATGGAGGAGCCCATGCACAGCAGGAAGTCGGCGGTCTGCAACGGAGGCAACAGGCCCAGGGTGTAGCAGCCGATGTCGGAAGAATAGATCGCGTCGTCGCCGAAGACCTTGCGGGCGGCGAAATAGGTGCCGCGGTGCGGACAGCCCGCGCACAGGTTCGGCGGACGGCCCGGCAGGTCGGGCAGGGAACATTCGCAGGTGGGCACCGGGGCCTCGCCCAATTCGGCGCGGATGACGTTCTCGACCATGGTCACGGTGAACTCGCCGTTGCGCGGCAGCACGTCCTTGCCCTTGATCTCGATGTCGAGCTTGTGCTTCTGCGCCAGGACGCGGAGGTCGTTTTCCAGGACCGGCTCCAGTTCTTCGACCACCAGGACCGTGTCCACGGACTTGAGGAAGTTCAGGCACTTGTTTTCGGGCAGGGGGTGGGAGAAGCCCAGTTCAAGGATCGAGACCTTGTCGGCCAGGCCCGCGTTGTCCAGGGCGTCGGCCACATAGGCCCGGGAGATGCCCGAGCAGGCGATGCCGTATTTGCCTGTGCCGGTGACCGTGTTGTACGGGGAGTTCTCGGCTTCCTCCTGGAGGGCGGCCATGCGCTCCATGAGGCGGACGTGCATGGGCCGGGAAAAGGCCGGGATGGGCACGTTGTGGGGCGGGTTGCGCTTGAAGCCCGCGGGCTTGCCCGGATCGGGCGCCGGGCCGAAGGTCACGGCGCCGCGCAGGTGGTTCACGCGGGTGGTGGTGCGCAGGAGCAGGGGCGCGCCGTGCTTTTTGGAAAGAAGCAGTCCGTCGCGGGCCATGTCCTTGGCCTCCTGGGCCGAGGCCGGTTCGAAGACCGGCATGCCGCCCAACCGGGCGTAAATGCGGTTGTCCTGCTCGTTCTGGCTGGAATGGCAGCCGGGATCGTCGGCGGACAGGAGCATCAGTCCTCCGGGCGCGCCCACGTAGCACAGGGTCATGAGGGGGTCGGCGGCCACGTTTACGCCCACGTGCTTCATGGTGCACATGGTCATGGCGCCGCCCAGGGTCGCGCCGCCGGCCACTTCCAGGGCGACTTTTTCATTGACCGAATATTCGAAGTAGTACTTGCCTTCGGGCGAGATGCGGTAGAGCGTGTCGGGCACTTCGCTGGACGGAGTGCCGGGGTAGCAGGTTACCACCTGGATGCCCGCCTCCACGGCGCCGCGCACGATGGCTTCGTTGCCGAGGAGCAGATGGGTGGCGCCGGGGGTGTCACCCAAGAGCGGATTTGCCATGTTGACTCTCCTGCGGCCGAACGCATCCGCGCCCGGCCTCTATGATTTATTGATGGTCGGTTAATTCTTTTCCAACTGGGAAATCTTGTATTCGATGTAGGGCTTGTCGCCGACGTTTTCATCGGCCAGCTTCTTGTAGGCGGCCAGGGCCTCGGCTTTGTCGCCTACGGCTTCGGCGGCCAGGGCGAGCTGCCGGTAGACCGGCACGGTGTAGGCGGCGGAGGCCAACCCGGCCAGATCCTTCGTCTCCTTGAGGGCGTCGGCGCCGCGACCGGCCATGACCATGGCCTTGGCGCGGCCCAGGCGGGCGACGAACTGCATCTCGCCTTCGGTCAGGCCGACCAGGGATTCCCAGTAGCCCTCGGCCTTGGCGTAGTCGCCCAGGGTCGTGGCGGTCTGGGCTGCTTCGAGAAGCACGGCGGGCCGGACGGAGTCGGTGACGTTCTGGAGCATGGCGTCGAGCTTGGCCAGGCGGTCGGCGCCGGTGGCGGTGACCATGATTTCGCCGAGCGCGGCCTGGGCGTTGGACTCGGCCCGGGCGGCGTAGGCCTTGTAGCCCGCGTAGGCGGCGGTCACGGCCAGAATGGCGCAGACCGCGAGGATCAGCTGCTTGCGGTACCGGAACGCGGCTTCGAGAATGGGGTGCAGGGTTTCGGGCGTACGGGACTCGATGTCGGTCAGCACGTCGGATTGAATGGGATTGGTTGCAGCCATGGGTTTTTCATGCCTCCATGAGGGTGATTTTCGTGGGTGACGGGCCGGGAAGCAAGGCCCGGCAACGCAAGGGGGTTGATAAGCAAAATTGTAAAAAAGGTCAAAGCCTATTTTGGCGCGCGGACGGAAAATAGCCAAAAGCAACGTCCGGAATCAAATCGTTGTCACGGCAAATAACAAAAAATGTAAATTCCTCAGCGGAGCCCGGTCCAAAGTGTATTTGGCCCGCCGAGACGGGAATTGACTTTGCCCCCCGGCGGAGGTTAGCAAATTGGGCTTGCCGGAACAGAATTTCCTTCGGTTGCGGCCACGTCATTTTTCAAGGAGTGCGAGCATGGACATACGCAAACAGATGGTGGAGATGGGCAAGCGGGCCAAGGCGGCCTCGCGCAGGCTCTCGGCGGCTTCGGGCCAGGCCAAGCGGGACGCCCTGCTGATCCTGGCCGACCTGCTGGAGGCCGAGGCCCCGGCCATTGCCGAGGCCAACCGGCTCGACCTCGACGCCGCGGCCGAACGCGGCCTGGACAAGGCGCGCGTGCAGCGGTTGACCATCAGCGAAAAGGTGCTCAAGTCCATGATCCAGGGGTGCCGCGAAGTGGCCGCCATGCCCGATCCCGTGGGCGAGATCGAGTCCATGGTCAAGCGGCCCAACGGCATGCTCGTGGGCCGCATGCGCGTGCCGCTGGGCGTGGTGGCCATGATCTACGAATCCCGGCCCAACGCCACGGTGGACGCGGGCATCCTCTGCCTCAAGGCGGGCAATGCGGTCATCCTGCGCGGCGGGAGCGAGGCCTTCCATTCCAACCGCTGCCTGGCCGAACTCATGCACCGGGCCCTGGAGCGGGCGGGACTGCCCCGCGACGCGGTCCAGGTGCCGCCGACCACGGACCGCGAGGCCGTGACCGAACTGCTCAAGCTCGAAGCGTACATCGACGTGGTCATCCCGCGCGGCGGCGAAGGGCTTATCCGGGCCGTGACCGGCCAGGCGACCATGCCCGTGCTCAAGCACTACAAGGGCGTATGCCAGATTTTCGCCGACGCCTCCTGCGACATCGACAAGGCCGTGCCCATCATCGAGAACGCCAAGATGCAGTACCCCAGCGGCTGCAACGCCGTGGAATGCCTGTTGGTCCATGAGGACGTGGCCGAGGCCCTGTTGCCCCGGGTGGCCGAAACCATCGGCCCCAAGGGAGTGCGGTTCAAGGCCTGCCCCCGGTCCCTGCCCCTGCTCGGGGCCTTTGCCGAGCCCGCCGTGGAGGCGGACTGGGGATACGAGTTCCTGGACCTCGTCCTGGCGGTCCGGGTGGTCCGGGACCTGGACGAGGCCATGGACTACATCGCGGCGCACGGCTCCAACCACACCGAGTCCATCCTGTCCGAGGATTATCAAAACTGCATGCGCTTCATCCGCGAGGTGGACGCCTCCCTGGTGGTGGCCAACGCGACCACGCGCTTCAACGACGGCGGCCAGCTCGGCCTGGGCGCGGAGATCGGCATTTCGACCTCCAAGCTCCACGCCTACGGGCCCATGGGCATCAAGGAATTGACCAGCGCCAAGTTCGTGCTGCTGGGCGAGGGACAGATCCGGGAATGACCGATTTCGGAACCGATGCCGGAACCGCAAGGGCCGTCCGCAGGGGCGGCCCTTTGTCTTGGCCCCGCCGTCCGAGTGCCGCGCCTTGATTTTTCCCGGACCTGTCCGTATCTGACTGGATAAGGAGATCGGCAATGAAGGTAGGTATTTTGGGCGGCACGTTCAATCCGGTGCACACCGGGCACGTGCGCATGGCCGTGGAGGTCCTCGAACAGCTCGGGCTCGATCGGGTGGATTTGGTCCCGGCGGGCGAGCCGCCGCACAAACAGGAAGCGGGGCTGCTGCCCTTCGGCTTGCGGCTGGATCTGGTCCGGCGGGCCATTAAGGGCATCCCGGGCCTGGCGGCCAACCCGTTGGAGGCCGAGCGGCCCGGCCCGTCATTCACCTGCGATACCCTGACCTGTTACCGCACCGGAGGCCCGGCCGACGAATTCCATTTCATCCTCGGCGCATCGACCTTCCTGGAGCTGCACACCTGGCGGCGCGGGCTGGAGATTCCGGCCCTGGCCTCGTTGGTGGTGGTCAACCGCTGGGAGGCGGCCGACGGCGTGGCCGGGTTCGTGGCGGGGCACTGGCCCGAGGCGGTCCCCGGGGGAGCGGGCCTGTGGCGGCTGCCCGGCGGCAACGTCATCCGGCTGCTGGACATCCCCCGATTGGATATCAAGGGTGAGCACATCCGCCGTCGCTGGCATGATTGGCGCAACCTGAGTCTGTTGGTCCCGGACGGAGTCCGGGAACGGCTCGAAGCGCGGGCTGGCGAAGTGGAACGGTATTGGGGCGAACGCCGGGAGCGTCCGGCGGAGAAAGCGGATTAGGCCAGGACGGTCCGGACCGTGTCGAGAACCGTCTCGGGCGTGGTCTCGGTCATGCACTCGAAGCCGCGCGCGCATTGCCTCGCTCCATGCAGGGAGCAGGGGCGGCAGGGCAGGGGCTGCTCCAGGACGATGTCCCGGGGGCCGGACGGGTAGAACCCCCAGGCCTTGGCCGTGGGCCCGAACAGGGCGACTACCGGCGTGCCCGCGGCGCAAGCCAGGTGCATGGGGCCGGAGTCTCCGGTGACCAGCAGGTCGGCCCGTTCCAGCAGGCCGCACGTCTCGCGCAGGTCGGTGGCGTTGGTCAGGTCGCGTTCATGGCCGCGTGTCAGCGGCGTTTCATTTCTTCCGACGATGAACCAGTTCATGCCCGCCGCGTCGAGCAACGCGCCCAGCCGGAGCCAGTTTTCGGCGGGCCACTGTTTGGCCGGGTGGGTGGCGTAGGGGTGCAGGGCGATGACGGGCCCCTGGCAGGCGATCGGCGCGAGCCGCCGGGCGGCGGCCTGTTTCTCGGCGTCGGTCAGGTAGAGGCGCGGCCGCACGGCCTCGCGCGGGGGCGCGGCCGGGTCCAGGGCCAGGGCGTACCGTTGGGGCACGTTCAGGGCTTCGAGCCTGGTGCGAAGACGGTCCGAGCGGGTCCACGCGAACAGGCGGCGGGCCAGGCCGAACTTGGGGTAGCGGCGGACCTCCCCCTTCCAGCGCAGGGACAGGATGCGCGAGCGCAGGGTGTCGTGCAGATCGATGAGCGTGCCGCCCGCGTATCGCCGGGCCAGTTCCCCCGTCTTGCGCAGCCAGCCCGTGTCGGTCAGGTCCGCCCGGGTCAGCCCCACGGTCCCGGCGATGGCGGGATGGTTGGCGAACAAGGGCAGGTTGGACTCCAAGGTCACGAAAACAAAGGCGGCTCCGCTGGTTTCGCGCCAGTGGGACAGGACGCCGGTGGTCAGGGCCACGTCGCCCATGTGCCCGAGGCGGAAGGCCACGGCGGGTTGCTTGACTGCGGGGGAAATCATGCCCGTCCTGTTCGCCTCAATCGCCTTGGAAGTCAAGCCTGTTGCGTGTTGCGCAGGTTCGTGGCATCTGCTACATCCCTTTGAGTAATGCACTGTGTTCGTGACTCCCGTTTTCAGGAAGTGAAAAGAGCCCATGTTTGAACTCCTCCTCGCTGTCGGCGTGGCCGTTTTCGTGTCCGCGTTTTGTTCCGTGGCCGAAGCGGCCCTGTACTCCATGAGCTGGGCCGACATCCAAAAGCTCAAGGACAGCGGCAGCAAGTCCGCGTTGTTGCTCCACAAGCTTCGATCAAAGATCGACGAGCCCATCACCGCCATCCTGACCCTGAACACCTGCGCGCACACCGCCGGGGCGTCCGTGGCCGGGTGGGCCTGGGCCAAGCTGTACGGCGAGGATACGCTTTGGCTCTTTACAGTGGGCTTTACAGTAATTATTCTCATCTTTACGGAGATCATGCCCAAGACCGTGGGCGTTCTTTATTCGGACGTGATCGCGCCGCCCATGGCCCATCCCCTCAGGGGGCTGGTCTGGTTGTTCAAGCCGGTGATCGTCGTCATGGGCGTGCTCTCCAAGGCCGTGCGCCATCGGGAAGCCAAACCGGATCACACCGAGGACGATATTCGGGCCATCGTCAGCCTGACGCGCCGTTCCGGGGTCATCAAGCAGTATGAGGAGACGTCCATCCGGAACATCCTTTCCCTGGACTCCAAGACCGCGGAATCCATCATGACCCCGCGGACCGTGGTCTTCTCGCTTCCGGCCGACATGACCGTGGCCCAGGCCCGGGAGGAACACCCGAACTGGCCGCATAGCCGCATCCCTGTCTACGAGGAGGACACCGAGGACATCGTGGGCGTGGTCTACAGGCGGCTGGTGCTCGAAGCCCTGGCCGACGACCGGGACGAACTCAAGCTGTCGGATATCATGCGGCCGGTGCGTTTCGTCCTGGAGACCGTCACCCTGGACAAGCTTCTGGTCCAGTTCCTGGGCAGCCGCATGCACCTGGCCGTGGTCCTGGACGAGTACGGCGGGGTGGCCGGGGTGGTCACCTTGGAGGACGTCCTTGAGGAAATCCTGGGCAGCGAAATAGTTGACGAGACCGACCAGGTGGTGGATATGCGGGAACTCGCCCGCACGCAGCGGGATGAACTGACCCGCGTCCGCAACGGCTCGGCGGATGAGGAAAAGCAATAGCGGCGCTCTGCGCAAGGAACCATATGGCCAAGAATTCCAGCAAAATCGTGTATGCCGTCGCCCTGGTGCTCTTTCTGGGCGGCCTTTCCTATCTCGTCTTTTCCGGCCTGACACAGGATTCGGTCTATTTCCTCAACGTGACCGAGGCCCTGGCTCAGGACCGCGCCGGGATCGGCAACGCCCGGCTGTTCGGCAAGGTCTCTCCCAAGGGATTGACCATCGCCGACGGCAAACTCGGAGCCGATTTCAACCTGATGGACAAGATGGAGCACGCCAAAAGCCTGCGGGTGGAATACAAGGGCGCGTTGCCCGACACCTTCAAGGCCGACGTGGAAGTCATCGTGGAAGGCCGGTTCTCCGCGGACGGCCGGGTCTTCGTGGCCAGGACCCTGGTTACCAAGTGTCCCTCCAAGTACGAGGAAAAAAGCAAGCAGATGGATGCGCAACAGGGGCAGGCGGGGTAGTGAAATCTTTTTCACATGATTGCGTCCCGCCTCATTCTCTCCTATCGCCGTTGCATTTGCCGGATGGCCCCGTCGGTCCAGGGTCCGGCAACCATTTTCCCCGCTTGTCGAATTTGTTGTAAGGAGCCCCTATGCATCTGACCGGATACGTCGGTTTACTTTTCTCCCTGCTCGCCTTCCTTTTTCTCGCCGGCTTCGCCGGCTTCGCCTCCTGGACCAGGAAGACGGAAGCCCTGGTCGTGGTCGAGCGGGGCCAGCTCATCGCCGCCTGCGGCGTCGTCTTTTCCACTCTCCTTCTGCTGGTGGCCCTGACCGCCCGGGACTATTCCTTCCGATACGTCTACAACAACGTGGACAACGCCCTGTCCTTCGTCTACACGCTGACCGCCTTGTGGGGCGGCCGCGAAGGCTCGCTGTTGTGCTGGGAGCTGATCATCGCCGTCTCGGGCATGATTTTCATGTTCACGCCCAGCTACAAATCGCTCGGCAGGGAGACCCGGCTTTTCTTCTGGCTGTTCTTCCTGACCGTGCAGGGCTTCTTCCTGCTCCTGCTGACCGGCTGGTCAAATCCGTTCATCGAAATCATTCCGGCCCCGGGCGATGGGCGCGGCCTGAATCCGCTGCTGCGCAATCCCGGCATGATCTTCCATCCGCCGCTTTTGTTCATGGGTTTCGCCCTGTATACCATCCCGGCCTGCGCGGCTCTGGCCTCCAGCATCGCGGGCGAGAAGAAATCCTGGATCAAAGTGGTCCGCAACTGGAACATCCTGGCCTGGATATTCCTGACCTCGGGCATTATCCTGGGCGGCTGGTGGTCCTATATGGAACTCGGCTGGGGCGGCTATTGGGCCTGGGACCCGGTGGAAAACGCCTCCCTGATCCCCTGGTTCGCGGGTACCGCCGTGCTGCATACGGCCATTATCGAATCCCGGCGCAACGCCTTGCAGCGGACCAACGTCTTCCTGATGTCCCTGACCCTGATCCTGTGCATCTTTTCCACCTATCTGACCCGCTCGGGCGTCATCGACTCCCTGCACACCTTCGGCGCGTCCGGCGTGGCCCAACCTCTGTTCTGGGCCATGATCGTCATCCTGGCGGTCACCCTGATGGTCGTCTTCCTGTCCGAGCGGCAGGTCCATCGCTCCCTGTCCGACTTCCTCAGCCGCCAGGGCATGCTGGTCATCACGGCCTGGTTCCTCCTGGCGCTCGGCCTGGTGGTCACCCTGGGGACCATGTGGCCGGTTATCAGCCGGTTGTGGACCGCGTCCCCCATGGGGTTGGACGCCCATTTCTACAACCGGGTATGTCTGCCGTTCATGGCCATGCTGGTGCTGATCTTCTGTTTCTGTCCCTGGCTGGGCTGGAAGGGCGGCGTGCGCAACGCCAAGGGGCTCGGCGCGGTGGGAGCCGTACTGGTGCTTTCCTTCGCCGGATTCTACCTGTCGGGCATGACCAACGTCCTGGCCGCCTTGACCGCTTCGGCGGCCGTGGCCGCCCTGGTCGGCGTGGGCCTGCTCTTCGCCCTGTATCCGGCCCTGCGCGCCATGCGCCAGTCCTGGGGGGCCTACGGCGTCCACGTCGGACTGGTCCTGCTGGCCCTGGGCGTGGCCTTTTCCGGACCGTACAAGACCGAGCGCGAAGTTGTCCTGGCCCAGGGCGAGTCCGTGAGCATCGGCGAATTTACCGTGACCTACACCGGCCTTCACGAAGACCGCAATGTGGGCGACATCCTGGCCCGGGCCACGGCGACTCTGGCGGTGACCAAGGACGGCCGCGACGCGGGCATCCTCCGGCCGGACAAACGCATCTACAAGAACTTCACCAACCAGCAGTTCGCCGAGGTGGCCACCGTGCCGAGTTTCGGCGACGAGTTGTACGCCACGCTGCTCGGCCTGACCGAGGACAACAGGGCGAGCTTCAAGATCAGCGTCAATCCGTTGGTCAACTGGATCTGGATCGGCGGTACGATCATGTGCCTGCTCGCCTTCCTGCTGCTCAGGCGCGTGCCCCGGCCAGGGGAGGTCCGCTAGGATGGATGGCTCGGGCAAGCCGCTGCTGATCGTGAAGCGGGCGGCCAAGTTCTTCGGCAACAAGCTCGTCTTCAAGGAGATATCCTGCGAGGTCCGGCCTGGCGAAATCCTGCTGGTGGCCGGTCCCAATGGTGCGGGCAAATCCACGCTCATGCGTATCATGGCCGGTCTGAGCAAGCCCTCGGCGGGTGAGGTCTCCCTGCGTCTCGATCCCGAGGACGCCGCCTACCTGGGCCATGCCACCTTTCTGTACCCCGGCCTGTCCGCTCTGGAAAACCTCAAGTTCTGGGGAGCCATGTACGGGTTTTCCCCGACCCGTGACGAACTCATGGCCTTGCTGAAGCGGGTAGGGCTGGAGCGCGCCGCCGAGGAGAAGGCCGGTTCATTCTCGCGCGGCATGGCCCAGCGCCTGAACCTGGCGCGCATCTATCAAGCGGCCCCCAAGCTCATCTTTCTGGACGAGCCCGGCACCGGGCTGGACCCGGCCTCCCTCCGGCGGTTGCGCGAGGAGATCGTCGGCCTGCGCGACCGGGGCGTGGCCGTGGTCTGGATCAGCCATCATGTTACCGAGGACGCGGCCTTGGCCGACACGGTCCTGGCTCTGGGGGGACGTCGGGTTCGGTATTTCGGCCCGGCCTCGGGCTTCACTCCGGAGGGCGTATGCTGAAACGCACCTTCGTCATCGCGGGAAAAGACCTCAAGCTCTCCCTGTCCGGCGGGCAGGGGCTGGTCCAAGCTGTTTTGCTCGGCCTGCTGCTGATCTTTCTGTTTTCGCTGTCCAAGCCGCTGGGCGGGGCTATTTCGCCCCAAGCTGCGGGGGCCATCTTCTGGCTGGCCTCGGCCTTCGGCCTGGTCCTGGTCTTCAACGACCTGTTCGCCATCGAAGAGATGAACGGCGCGCGCATCGGTATTTTATCCTCGCCCGCTCCGGTGCATGCGGTCTGGCTGGGCAAGGGGCTGGCCGGGTTTTCCCTGCTGTTCGTCTCGCAGTTGGTCTTTCTCCCGGCCACGGCGGCCTTTTTGGGCCAGTCGGTCCACGGCCCGTGGTGGCTGCTCTGGGTTACGCTGCTCGGCGCGGACGCCGGGCTGGTCATCATCGGCGCACTGCTCGGAGCGCTTTCCCAAGGGCAGGCGGCCCGCGAGTCGCTGCTGTCGGTCATCGTGTTTCCGCTGCTCCTGCCCGTGCTCCTGTCCGGCATCACCTTGTTCGGCTTGTGCTTCTCGCCCGAGCACACCATGGGATACGACAAGTGGCTCGGCCTGATTTTCGCCTTCGACAGCCTGTTCGGCGGGGCCGGATTGTTCCTGTTCCCGTTCGTCTATAGTGGGGAAGAATAGTTATGAAAGTTTCCATCCTGGCCATTCTGGCGGGCATCGCCCTGACCGCGCACCAGGCCATGATCTGGTTCTACGCGCCCATCGCCCAGTCCGGGCCTGTGCAGAAGATCTTCTACATGCATTTGCCGTGCTCCTGGTGGGCGTTGGTCTCCTTCTTCGTGGTCTTCATCGCCTCCATCCTCTACCTGTTCACCCGCGACGACCGGTACGACCGGGTGGCGGCGGGGGCCGGGGAATTGGGCGTCCTCCTTGCCTCCATGACCCTGCTTTCCGGGTCCACCTGGGCCCGGGCCGAGTGGGGCCACTGGTGGCTGTGGGACCCGAAGCTGACCACCGCCCTGATCATGTGGTATGTCTATGCGGGCTACCTGGTCCTGCGGAACACCCCCATGGGCCGCGACCGCAAGGCGCTCGTTTGCGCCGTGCTCGGCATTGTTGCCTTTCTGGACGTGCCCCTGGTCTTTTTTGCGGCCAAACTGTGGGGCAGCGCCCATCCCGACGGCCTGGCCCGGCAGGGCTCGGGCATGGAGGCGAGCATGTGGTACACGGTTTTTGCCGGGCTTTTCGCTTTTGGTCTGCTCTGGGGGGCCATGCTCCTGACCCGCATCCGTCAACTCGGCCAGAAGGCCCGCCTTGAGGCCATGCTCGTCTGGGACGAGGAATAACCATTACGATACAGCGAGGATACACCATGTCCCCAACCACCTACATCTTCATCGCCAACGTGGCCGTCTGGCTCGGCGTGGCCGGCTATCTCGCCTTCCTGGCCTCCCGTTCGGCCGGGCTGGAAAAGCGCATTCGCCAACTGGAACTTCTGGGAGACGACCATGACGGATAGCCGCGTCCCCTTCGGCCCGAAGGCCGTGATCCTGGCCGTGTTCGTCGCCCTGGCGGCCATGTTCGCCACCAGTTTTATCTATCGCATGAACAATCCCAATTTGTTCGTGCAGTCCCAGGCCACGCGCAGCTTCGCCGACGCGGGCGGGGGAGAGGGTGGTTCGGCCATGGGCGGGGCCATGTCCAGGGTCAAGGAGTACATGGACCGGGTGCGGCAAAATCCCGACGACCTGGAGGCCCTGGTCGGTTTGGGCAATTCGTTCCTGATGATGCGCGCCTGGGACCGCGCCTTGGACCCCCTGGAAAAGGCCCGGCGGCTCAAGCCGGACGATGTCGAGGTGCTCAAGGCGATCGGTATCGCCTACTTCAACAAGGAAGAGTACGCCAAGGCCGAAGCTGCCTACGAGGCCATCCTCAAGGTCGATCCCGAGGACACCCTGGCGCTTTTCAACCTCGGCATCATCTACAAGCATTCTTTCAAAAAGCCGGACGTGGCCCGCGCCTACTTCGAAAAGGTCCTGTCCCTGGAAAAAGGGGATGCCGAGATGATAAAGCTCGCCCGACAGGAGTTGGATAAATAGGATCACCAACGATCTCGAAGTGTTACCCACTATAGTGCAGAGCCATATAGGATTGACAACAACCTGAAAATAACTACAATGTCATATTCCGTGGCTTTATCCGCCGGAGACGGTATTTCCGGCGGCCGATTGGTTTAACACTATTGAGTGGTAACGAACCCTTATACATTTCGAGGAGAGGTAGAATGAGAGTCAAACTGAGTCTGGTTGCTCTGTGTCTCGTCATGGCGGCCATGCTGGCGGCTTGTGGCGGCGAAGCGAAGAAAGATGAGAAAAATGATGTCAAGGCCGACGTCGAGACCGGCGAGGTCTCCGCTCCGGCCAAGAAGGTGGTTCTCGGCGTGGCCGGAGCCCATTCCGGCGACCTGGCTTCCTACGGCCTGCCCACGGTCAACGCCGCCAAGCTGGTGGCCAAGAAGATCAACGCCGCCGGCGGCATCAACGGCGCCATGGTCGAGATCATGCCCCAAGATGATCAGTGCAAGCCCGAACTGGCCACCAACGTTGCCACCAAGCTGCTCTCCGACGGTGTGAAAATCGTGCTCGGCCACATCTGCTCCGGCGCCACCAAGGCCGCGCTGCCCATCTATCTGTCCGGCAAGATCGTGGTCCTGTCCCCCTCGGCCACCAACCCGCCGCTGACCCAGTCCGGCGAGTACCCGAACTTTTTCCGGACCATCGCTCCGGACGATGCCCAGGCTTCCCTGGAAGTTGCCTTCGCCAAGTCCCTGGGCCTGAAGAAGGTCGCCATCATCCACGACAAGGGCGACTACGGCAAGGGCTTCGCCTCCTTCTGCAAACAGTTCATCGATGCCGACCCGGAAATCGAGCAGGTCCTGTTCGAGGGCGTCACCCCCGGCGCGGTGGATTATTCCGCCGTGGTCCAGAAGATCAAAGGCTCCGGCGCCGAGGGCGTCATCTTCGGCGGCTATCATCCCGAGGCCTCCAAGATCGTCACCGGCATGCGCAAGAAGGGCATGGAGATCCCGTTCATGTCTGATGACGGCGTGAAGGACGATACCTTCATCAAGGTCGCCGGCAAGTACGCCGAGGGCGTCTACGCCACCGGCCCCATGGACTTCTCCTCCAACACGCTTTATCAGGAAGCCGTGGCTGCCCATAAGGCCGAATTCGGCACTGATCCCGGCCCGTTCTTCCCCGAGGCCTACTCCGGCGCCCTGGCCCTGCTCAACGCGGTCAAGGTTGCCGGCGGCACCGATTACGACAAGCTGATCGAAGCCTTGCACACCTCCTACGTCGAGACCCCTGTGGGCAAGATCAAGTTCGACGCCAAGGGCGACGCCGAAGGTGTCGGCTTCGCCGTCTACCAGGTGAAAGACGGCAACTACGTGGAAGTCAAGTAACTACAGGCTTCCAAACGGACTATACCAGGGGACGGGCCAAAGCCCGTCCCCTGGATTTATTTAATGAACAGGGATTACGACAATGGAATATTTCCTTGAGCTGTTCATGGGTGGGCTCACCCGAGGCAGCATATATGCTCTGATCGCTCTGGGCTACACCATGGTCTACGGCATCATCGAGCTGATCAACTTCGCCCACGGCGAGATCTACATGATCGGCGCCTTCACCGGGCTCATCGTGGCCGGGCTGCTGACCATGCTGGGCTTCCCGGGACCGGCCATTCTGGTCATCGCCATCGTGTGCGCGGTCATCTGGGCGGCGGCCTATGGCTTCACCATCGAGAAGATGGCTTACAAGCCCCTGCGCAATGCCCCCAGGCTGTCGCCGCTCATCTCGGCCATCGGCATGTCGATCTTCCTGCAAAACTACGTCATGCTCGCCCAGACCTCGGACTTCCTGCCCTTTCCCGAACTCATTCCCCATTTCGACTTCATGGACAAGATGGGCACGATCATGAGTTCGGCCGAGCTGGTCATCATCCTGGCCACCGTCGCCTCCTGCGTGGGGCTCACGCTGTTCATCAAATTCACCAAGCTGGGCAAGGCCATGCGGGCTACGGCCCAGAATCGCAAGATGGCCATGCTGGTCGGCATCAACGTGGACATGGTCATCTCCGCCACGTTCATCATCGGCTCCAGCCTGGCGGCCGTGGGCGGCGTGCTCATCGCCTCGCACATCGGCCAGATCAACTATTACATAGGCTTCATCGCGGGCATCAAGGCGTTTACCGCCGCGGTGCTCGGTGGCATCGGCTCCCTGCCCGGGGCCATGCTCGGCGGCCTGGTCCTCGGCCTGACCGAGGCCTTCGCCACAGGCTACGTCTCTTCGGACTACGAGGACGTTTTCGCCTTCCTGCTGCTCGTCCTCATCCTGATTTTCAGGCCGTCGGGCATCATGGGCAAGGAAAAGACCCAGAAGGTCTAACAGGGTTCATCGCGGCTTCATGAGCCGCTCACCGCGCAAGGAATATACAGTGAGCAATGAAAGCAATATCATGAACCAGAGCTTCATCAGGTTCTTTCTGACCGCCGGGTGCGACGGGTACGCCCATGCGATCCGAAAATCCTTCCTGGTGGCCCTGTGGTTCGTCTTCCTCACCTTCCCGATCATGGTTATCCGGGTCAACACCATCGAACACACCGTGGTCTGGCATTGGCAGCGGATCGGGTATGTGGCTCTGGCCATTTTCTTCGGCTCCTTCGTCTGGCGCTGGCTTCTGGCCCGCAAGGAACTCAAGAAGGACGACTCCCGCAGCGAGACCCGCTACGAGTCCCTGCTGACCCGGCTGCAATCCCACCCCGTATTCAAATACGCCTCCCTGGCCCTGCTGGCCCTGGTGGCCATCGCCTATCCCCAGGTCTTCGACCTCTATCAGACCAATATCATGATCTCCTGCCTGGTCTACATCGTGCTCGGCCTGGGGCTGAACATAGTGGTCGGCCTGGCGGGCCTGCTCGACCTCGGATACGTGGCCTTCTACGCCGTGGGCGCATACGCCTACGCCCTGTGCAACATGCACTGGGGCCTGGGCTTTTGGTTCATGCTGCCCGTGGGCGCCATCCTCGGGGCCATGCTCGGCCTCTTGCTCGGTTTCCCGGTACTCAGGCTGCGCGGCGATTACCTGGCCATCGTCACCCTGGGCTTTGGCGAGATCATCCGCCTGGTCCTGGAAAACTGGGGCGACGTGACCATGGGCCCCTCCGGCATTTCCTCCATCGCCCGGCCCAGCCTGTTCGGCATCAAGCTCGGCGTCATTGGGTCCACCCAGTACATGTTCTATATCATGGTAGGCCTCATGGTCCTGACCATCTTCTGCGTCAACCGGTTGCAGAATTCCCGTATCGGGCGTGCCTGGCTGGCCCTGCGCGAGGACGAGATCGCCTGCCAGGCCATGGGCATCGACAAGATGAAGACCAAGCTCATGGCCTTTGCCCTGGGCGCCACTTGGGCGGGCATGGCCGGTGTGGTCTTCGCGGCCAAGACGACCTTCATCAACCCGGCGTCCTTCACCTTCTGGGAATCGGCCATTATCCTGTCCATCGTGGTCATCGGCGGCATGGGCTCCATCCGGGGCGTTATCGCCGGGGCCGTCATCCTGATCCTGGTGCCTGAATACCTGCGCGAATTCGCCCAGTTCCGCATGCTTCTGTTCGGGGCCATCATGGTCCTGGTCATGGTCTTCCGGCCCCAGGGACTGATCAGCGCCAAACGCAAGATCTACAAGTACACGGTCGCAGAGACGGGGGCCGCCCATGAGTAATCCAGTCCTGAACGTCAGTACCGTGAGCAAGGATTTCGGGGGCATCCGCGCCCTGGACGAAGTCGATCTCGTGGTCAACGACAAGGAAATCGTAGCCCTGATCGGCCCCAACGGCGCAGGCAAGACCACCTTCTTCAACTGCATCACCGGCATCTACACGCCGACTTCCGGCGATGTGCTCATCGATCCCGGGGCCGAGGGAAAGACCCGGCGCATCAACGGCAAGAAGCCCAATATCGTGACCGAGCTGGGCATGGCCCGGACCTTCCAGAACATTCGCCTGTTCCCGTCCATGACCGCGCTTGAAAACGTCATGATCGGCACCCACTGCCGGACCAAGTCCTCCATCTGGGGGGCCATCTCGCGCAACCGGGCCGCCCGCCGCGAAGAGCAGGAGGTCATCCAGAAGTCCTACGACCTGCTGGAGCTGGTCGGCTTGGCGGAGTTCGTCAATGAGTTGGCGATGAACATGCCCTACGGCAAGCAGCGCCGCCTTGAAATCGCCCGCGCCCTGGCCACGGACCCCTTCCTTCTGCTCCTGGACGAGCCCGCTGCGGGCATGAATCCCCAGGAGACCCGGGATTTGGAAGATCTGATCGTCCACATCCGCGAACTGTTCAACATCTCCATCATGCTCATCGAGCATGACATGAAGATGGTCATGTCCATGTCCGACCGTATCTACGTCCTGGACTACGGGCGGATGATCGCGGACGGCACGCCCGAGGAGATCGCGGCGAATCCAGAGGTCATCAAGGCCTACCTCGGGGAGGAACACGATGGCTAGAATGCTGGAACTGAAGAACGTCAACAGCTTTTACGGCAACATCCAGGCCCTGTACGACGTCAATCTGTACGTGGACCGGGGCGAGATCATCACCTTGATCGGGGCCAACGGCGCGGGCAAATCCACCACGCTGATGACCATCTGCGGCGTGGTCCAGGCGCGCATGGGGCAGGTTCTGTATCAGGATGAGGACATCACCAGGCTTTCCCCCAACACCATCGTCCACCAAGGCATNGGCGTGGTCCAGGCGCGCATGGGGCAGGTTCTGTATCAGGATGAGGACATCACCAGGCTTTCCCCCAACACCATCGTCCACCAAGGCATCTGCCAGGTGCCCGAAGGCCGCCTGATTTTCCCGGAGTTGACCGTCCAGGAGAACCTGGACATGGGCGCGTTCATGCGCAACAACAAGGCGGAAATCAAACGGGACATGGAATACTGCTTTGATCTTTTCCCCATTCTGGCGCGGCGGCGTCGGCAGCAGGGCGGCACTTTGTCCGGCGGCGAGCAGCAGATGCTGGCCATCGGGCGCGCGCTCATGGCCCGGCCCGCGCTCCTGCTCCTGGACGAGCCGTCCATGGGGCTGGCCCCGTTGGTGGTTCGGCAGATCTTCGAGATCATCCGGAAGGTCAACAGCGAGAGCAACACGACCATCTTCCTGGTGGAGCAGAACGCGAACCTGGCGCTGAAGATCGGCCATCGGGGGTACGTCATGGAAAACGGGAGGGTCGTCTTGACCGACTCCTGCGACAAACTGCTCGCAAACGAGCGGGTGAAACGGGCCTACCTGGGTCTATAATGGAAAACACTGAGGCCGGGCGCTACGCTCGGCCTCGTCATATACAGTCAACTAACGCTCTGGAGGAATGACATGAGCAAAATACTCGATAAAGCACTTACCTTTGACGACGTCCTGCTGTTGCCGGCCTATTCGAACGTTCTGCCCAACGAGGTGGACGTGTCCACCTACCTTACGCCCGAGATCAAACTGAACATTCCGCTGATCTCGGCCGCCATGGACACGGTCACCGAGGCTCGCATGGCCATTTCCATGGCCCGGCACGGCGGCGCGGGCGTCATCCACAAGAACATGTCCGTGCGCGAACAGGCCCGCGAGATCGACCGGGTCAAGAAGTCCGAGTCCGGCATGATTTCCGACCCCATCACCGTTCACCCCGACGACGACCTGGGCAAGGTTCGGGCGATCATGAGCGAGTACCGCATTTCCGGCCTGCCCGTGGTCAAGGGCGATCTCCTGGTGGGCATCATCACCAACCGCGACATCCGTTTCGCCCAGGACGACAAGTCCCCGGTCTCCGAACTGATGACCTCTCGCGATCTGATCACCGTGCCCGAGGGCATCGACAACGAGGACGCCAAGCGCAAGCTGCACCAGCACCGGATCGAAAAGCTGCTTGTGGTGGACGAGGAGAATCGCCTCAAGGGGCTGATCACCATCAAGGACATCAACAAGCACAAGAAGTATCCCGACGCGGTCAAGGACGGGCGCGGACGTCTTCTGGTGGGCGCGGCCATCGGTGTGGGCAAGGAATGCCTGACCCGGTCCGAGTCCCTGCTGCACGCCGGCGCGGACTTCCTGGTCCTCGATTCGGCCCACGGCCATTCCGAGAACATCCTCAAGTCCGTACGCGAGCTGCGCGCGGCCTATCCCCACGTTCAACTGGTCGGCGGCAACGTGGCCACATACGAGGGCGCCAAGGCGCTCATCGAGGCGGGCGTGGACACCGTCAAGGTCGGCATCGGCCCCGGCTCCATCTGCACCACTCGCGTCGTGGCCGGCGTGGGCGTGCCGCAGATCACCGCCGTCATGGAGGCCAGTCGGGCCGCCCGCGAAGCAGACAAGTGCATCATCGCGGATGGCGGCATCAAGTACTCCGGAGACGTGGTCAAAGCGCTCGCCGTGGGCGCGCATTCCTGCATGATGGGCTCGGTCCTGGCCGGCACCGAGGAGTCCCCGGGCGAGACCATCCTGTTCCAGGGCCGCACCTACAAGCAGTACCGGGGCATGGGCTCCATCGACGCCATGAAGAAGGGCAGCTCGGACCGCTACTTCCAGGAGAAATCCAAGAAGCTGGTCCCCGAGGGCATCGTCGGCCGCGTGCCCTATCGCGGCAAGGTTGGCGAATCCCTGTACCAGTTCATCGGCGGTCTGCGTTCCGGCATGGGCTACACCGGATCGGCCACCGTCGAGGACCTGTTCCAGAAGGCCAAGCTGGTCCAGATCTCCTCGGCCGGACTGCGCGAATCCCATGTCCACGACGTGACCATCACCAAGGAATCGCCGAACTACCGGGGCGACGGCTAACCGCCGTGCCCGGACGCATGAATGGTAATTCGTCTTTTCATTTCTCGCATTGTGAATTAGAGAGAAACGCATGCACGACAATAGAGTACTCATCCTTGATTTTGGCAGCCAGTTCACTCAGCTGATCGCACGTCGCGTGCGCGAGGCCGGGGTGTATTCCGAGATTCATCCCTGCAACGTCGATCCCGAGCGGGTCAAGGCATTCAAGCCCTCGGCCCTGATCCTGTCCGGCGGTCCGTCCAGCGTGTTGGAAGGCGGTTGTCCCGCACTGAACATGGAATACCTCGAAATGGGCATTCCGGTGCTGGGCATCTGCTACGGCATGCAGTTGCTGGCCCACAACCTGGGTGGCCGGGTGGTGGCCTCCACGGACCGCGAATACGGCCGGGCCCAGTTCTCCGCCCAGAACGATTGCATTCTGTTCGACGGGGTGGAGGACAAGGACGACCTGACCGTATGGATGTCCCACGGCGACCGGGTGGAGAAACTCCCCGAGGGCTTCAAGCCCATGGGCAAGAGCGACTCCATCGAGTTCGCCGCCATGGGCAACCCCGAGAAGAAGATCTACGCCCTCCAGTTCCACCCCGAGGTGGCCCACACCACTGACGGCTCCCTGATCATCCAGAACTTCCTGTTCAAGGTGGCCGGACTCAAGGCCACCTGGTCCATGGCTTCCTTCGTGGACACCACCATCGATGCCCTCAAGGAGCAGGTCGGCGACGGCAAGGTCGTGCTCGGCCTGTCCGGCGGCATCGACTCCACCGTGGCTGCGGTCATGCTGCACAAGGCCATCGGCAAGAACCTGCACTGCATCTTCGTGGACAACGGGCTGTTGCACATGGGCGAACGCGAGGAGGTCATCGGCTTCCTGGCCGAACACTTCGACCTGAATGTCAAGATGGTCGACGCCGCCGACGAGTTCCTCAACGACCTCAAGGGCGTCGAGGACCCGGAGAAGAAGCGCAAGATTATCGGCCATAAGTTCATCGAAGTCTTCGACCGCGAGGCCAAGGCCATCAAGGGCGTCGAGTTCCTCGGTCAGGGCACCCTGTACCCGGACGTCATCGAGTCCGAGTCCTTCAAGGGCCCCTCGGCCGTTATCAAGTCCCACCACAACGTGGGCGGCCTGCCCGAGACCATGAACCTCAAGCTGGTCGAACCCCTGCGTGAGCTGTTCAAGGACGAGGTGCGCCGCGCCGCCTACGAGCTCGGCCTGCCCGAGCACATCATCTGGCGCCAGCCGTTCCCCGGCCCGGGATTGTCCATCCGCGTCATCGGCGAGGTCACCGAGGAGCGTCTCCATATTCTCCGCCTGGCCGACAAGATCGTCCAGAACGAGATGATGGCCGCCGACTGGTACCGCAAGGTCTGGCAGGGCTTCGCCGTGCTGCTGCCGCTCAAGACTGTGGGCGTCATGGGCGACGGTCGGACCTACGAGAACGTCATCGCCCTGCGCATCGTCGATTCCCTGGATGCCATGACTGCGGATTGGTCCCGGCTGCCCTCGGAGCTGTTGGCCCGCATGTCCAACCGGATCATCCGCGAGGTCAAGGGCGTCAACCGCGTGGTCCTGGACATCTCCTCCAAGCCGCCGAGCACCATTGAATGGGAATAGCCCGAGTGAGTAACCCCCAGCCCCAGGTGAGCATATGTTTGGAATAGGCGGACCTGAATTATTGATTATCTGCGTGGTGGCCTTGATCGTCATCGGCCCCCAGAAGCTGCCCGATTTGTTGCGTTCCCTGGGCAAGGGCGTGGCCGAGTTCAAGCGCGTGGGCAATGAGGTCAAGTCCACCCTGGACGATGAGGTCTCCAAGGCCGAAGCCGCCGCGCGCAAGAAGGAAGTGGACGCCGAACTGGCCCGCCGCAAGGCTCAGAAGGCCAAGGAGGAGGCTGCGGCCGCCGAGTCCGCCCCCGAGGTCGAGACCTCAGGGGAGACTGCGGTTTCGGCTTCCGAGCCCGTGTCCGAAGAGAAAAAGGCCTAGGTTGGAATGAGTTCCGATAAAGACGACGTCAAGGGAACCGAAGAGCAGCCTGTTGACGAGAGCCCGGTGACGCCCGACGAGGACCCGTCCCTGATCGACGGAGAGCCGACCGAGCCCGAGGCGGAAGCCGGTGAAACTCCGGATGACGAAACCTCGGAAACCGGGGCGGTCCGGGACGTGCCCGAGCCGGATGATTCCGGTCTGTCTGAAACGGCCGACAGTCATTCCGATGACGACGGCTCCGGCGACGGCGGTTCGGACGACGGCGACGATGCGGACGATCCGGCCGACGGTACGCTTTCGGTCGTTTCCGACGAAGAACCCGAGGCCGCCGGGGAAGATGACGAAGACGACGGGGACGAAGACGAGGATGAGGAGGGCGAGGGGGCGCAGATGTCCCTGCTCGACCATCTGGCCGAACTCCGTTCGCGCCTGACCCGCGCCTTCATCGCCGTGGGCGTGGGCATGCTGGCCTGCTATTCCTTTGCCGGACAGATGTTCGACATCCTCATGCAGCCCATGGTGGATGTCTTTCAGAAGCAGGCCGCCGTGGCCGCGCCGTTGTTGACGCCGGAGTTCTACCAGCAATTCGGCGAGGTGTTCCAGAAGATGCTCGCGGCCAACGGGTTCGACCACCCCGAGCAGATGCAGATATTCATGGGCGCCCTGCAAAAGGCCCTCATGGCCGTGGCCCGGGAAGGTCATTTTCAGTATACCTACCCGGCCGAGGCCTTTTTCGCGCACATCAAGATATCCATCGTGGCGGGCCTTTTTCTGGTCAGCCCGTACGTGTTTGCCCAGATATGGGGTTTTATCGCCCCCGGCCTGTACTCCCACGAGCGCAAGTGGATGGTGCCCATGGCCCTGTTCTCCGGGCTGTTCTTCACCGGCGGCGCGTTGTTCGGCTATTTCCAGGTTTTCCCCTACGCTTTCGACTTCTTTGCCGGGTTCTCCAACGAGGGTATCCAGTTTGTTCCCAAGCTCAATGAATATCTCAGTTTCTGCTTGAAATTGTTGTTCGCTTTCGGTTTGGTCTTCGAGCTGCCCCTGTTCATCTTCTTCCTGGCCAGGCTGGGGATGGTTTCCTCCACCGGCCTGCGCAAGAAGCGCAAGTACGCCATCCTGTGCGCCTTCATCCTGTCGGCCATCCTGACGCCGCCGGATCCCTTCACCCAGTGCCTTATGGCCGGGCCCCTGATCGTTCTCTACGAGCTCGGCATCTGGGTAGCCTTCTTTTTCGGCAAGAAGGAGAAGCGCCATCTCAAGAAGCAAGCCGAGGCCGAGGCCAAGGCCCAGGCAGAGCTGGACGCCGCGGCGGACGGGAGCGGAGAAGAAGCGCCGTAACGACCACATTCGGGGCGGGCACTGCAAAAGCCGGTGTCTGCCCTGTTTATTTTTCTAGTCTTTTCCTCTATGTATGGAGATGACGCTACGTTCTACAGGAAAGGAGTGCGCCATGCGCCAGGCCACAGTGGCTCGGACCACCAAGGAAACGGACATCAAGCTGACCCTGAATCTCGACGGTGAGGGGACAGCCAATGTGGACACCGGCATCGGGTTCGCGGATCATATGCTCACCCTGTGGGCCTTCTGGGCCGGATTCGATCTGGACCTGACCTGCCGGGGCGATCTGGAGATCGACACCCACCACAGCCTCGAGGACATCGGGTTGTGCCTGGGCCAGGCCCTGGCCGAGGCGCTGGGCGACAAGCGGGGCATCAACCGCGTGGCTTCGGCCAAGGTCCCCATGGACGAGGCCCTGGCCGAAGTGGTCGTGGACCTGTCCGGCCGTCCGTACATCGTCTATGACGATGCGCTCCTGCCCGATTTCATCGCGGGCGACGAGAAGGACGTCTGGCGTGAATTTCTGAAGTCTCTGGCATACAAGGCGGGCATGAACCTGCATGTCAAATTCGAATACGGCTTAAACGGCCATCATTTGCTGGAAGCGGCCTTCAAGGCACTGGGCTTGGCACTGGCCCGGGCCGCCGCCGTGGGGCGAAAGGGGGTTTCCAGCACCAAAGGGAGTCTCGACTGATGAAACGTTCCGCTATTTTTATCGCCCCGGCATTGCTTTGTCTGGGGCTGCTCCTCATGGCGGGTTGCGGTACGACCTCCCGCACGGCCGCCGTGCCGCGTCCCGAGGGCAAGCTGGCCGTGGCCGGGTTCACCAATCCCACCTACAACTGGGAGTTGCTGGCTGGCTACCTTGAGGAAGAGGGCAAACCCGCCCCCGCAGGGACCATCGAAACCCTGAACATGGTCTTGGCCGACACCCTGCAGGCCCATCAAGTCTTCGACTACATCACCCCGGACGCCGTGAGCCAATGCGAGGATGTGGTCGTGTTCGAGGATTCCGGCAAACCCAAGGTGTCGGCGTGGAAGTACTGGCTTGGCGTGGGTAAGTGCATCCAGGCGGACTTTCTGCTCGTTCCCCAACTGACCACTTGGCGTGAGCGGGTCGGGAGCAACTCGGGCGTGGAGACGCCTGCCTCGGTGGCCATTGATTTCTATCTTATCGATGTCAAGAACGAGCGGATGATCCGTTCTCGGTACGAGGAGACCCAGCAATCCCTGTTGGAGAACCTCTACAACGCCAAAAAGTTCGCTGCCCGCGGCGGTAAGTGGGTGACCGCCACCCGCCTGGCCCAGGACGGGATCGACGAGAAACTCACGGAACTCGGATTATGATTTTGACGCGCGTAGAATAAAACGCGCTTGAGGACCAATAAAAAGTCAGCCCGCTCTCTTTGGAGAGCGGGTTTTTTTGTTACCGACAGGATAATCGGTTTCCGGTGTGGTGCCGAGCTGAAACTGGAAAGCCGGTTTACCGGCTTTTTAATGAAACCATATCAAGTCCCTTTTTTGTGCTTTTTTTATCTTTTCAGTATCCTTTTTCGCCCGTTTGTCTTCTGGACCGAAAACCGGAGTTAGGATGTTCGATTTTTGAAAATCAACACCCTGACAGGAGGAAACCGGCTATGTTGGACTTTGGAAAATCTCTCATCACCATGAATCCCGACGAGCAGAAGAAGGTGCTTGGCAACGCAACCAACGGGCAGCGCCGGGCTGCCTTGGGAATGGGCATCGGTTTCAAGAATCAACACCAGCCTCAACAGCAGCGACAGCAGAAGCGGGATGCCTACCACGATCTGGACCGGCTCAACTTCACTGTTGAAAAGGAGAACGAGGCGCACGACTTCTTCGGCAAAGGGCTTGCCGACTGGCAGAAGAACGTCACCGGCAGGGAACCGTCCAATGACGCCATCCATCTCAAGAAGCAGTTCGACGATTACGAGTCATCCATCCTCTCCACCGTGCCCAAGGGCGGCAAGCGGCATACGGCGCTGGTGGACTCGTTGTCCAGGATCAAGGAGGGCTTTTTAAAGCAAGGACATCAGTTCGCCTTGGACAAGCTCAATGAGCGTTCCCGCAATGTCCTCGACAAAGGTTTGCAGCGTATCGCCAAAGGCGCGCTCGGCGCCAAGGATGAAAATGGCGTCCAGGCCCACGATGATGCGGCTTTTGACCTCATCAACAAGTACGTCCTGTCCGAGGCCAAGTTTGATGGGAAGGATGCCGACGCCATGTACGACAAGTACTTGGGATATGCCGGTGTTAACGTAGAGAAAGCACGGGCGTCTGAGAACGAAGATGTACCGGGTGCCAAGCCGGGCTTCAAGATGGAGGATGCCGAGATGTATGCCGAGAAAGACACCGGTACTGTAGGTGATGCTGGTGGTGAGCAAAAGGCAGAGCCTAAAAAAGAGCCCAATATGAAAACAGAGGAGGATGTGGAGAAGGGCGATGGTCACAATCGGTCGGTGCCTGATAAGGATGCCGAACCGAAACGTGAAAAAGGAAAAGTTCAGACATTTGATCGATTCAAGCCTGGTGAGATGGCTTCAAGTGAAGATGTGAAAGAGCGCCTCAAAAAACGCGAGGTTTATCGCGAAAAGCCTTACGACAACGATGGAGCGAGGAATTGTACCATTGGGTATGGACATCTATTGCATCGTGGAGCCTGTACACAAGAAGACTATGACGAGTACAAGGACGGCTGGTCTAAAGAAAAGGCTCAAGAAATGTTTGAAAGTGATGTGAAAACACCGAGGAGATTGTCAAAAAACATGTCAAAGTGGATTTGTCGCAGGGAGAGTATGATGCCTTGACACATTTTGTTTTTAACGTAGGCGAATCTGGATTTAAGACATCAACTTTGCTAAAGAAACTCAACTCCGGCAACTATGAGGGGGTCCCCGATGAAATGAGGCGCTGGAACAAAGGCACTGTGAATGGTGAAAAAGTAGTAATCGATGGACTCAAAAAGCGAAGAGAGGATCAGGTTGAAATTTATAATAAAAAATAGATTTTTGCTGGGTTGGTTACTGTGTCTCGCGATCTGTCCTTTCGCCTTTGCACAACAGCAAGCAGATAATGCCTCATTATCTCATTCAGTACGAGATCCGTTATCTGATTGTAATATGGCTGAGATAGACCGACAAATGGACGCAATAATCGATAAGATCAAGGTTGAATATGCAGATGACCAGCTTTTTTTGAAAAAATTGGATGAGGCTCAATCTGCTTGGGAGGCATACAGGGAAGCCTTTCTTCTATCGGTTTATCCTGAGGAGGACGCTCGTGCCATGTATGGCAGCGTCTTTGACGCCTGTTGGTGTTTTCGATACACCGCCAAAACAGAAGAACGGATCAAAGAGCTTCAAATGTGGTTAGACAAGGTTGAAGAAGGTGACGTCTGTTCTGGCAGTGTCCGGTTCAAATGATTCCAATCAACCCAAACAAAGGGTGGGGTAAAAGCCTCACCTTTTTTTTGATCAAACCTTATTGGCTCTCCTCAATTGATTTCTTTTCCCATCCAGGATAATGCTTCGCCTAGAGATTGTATGATCTGGATTTGGGTTAGGGCATGAGCAAAATCTCTCTGGTTTGAGTTCGCGACAAGAGCTGCAACCGCAAGAATTCTTAAGCACAAAGAACGTCCAACTGCATAGAATATCCGATGCGGGTAATCTTCGATTTTTATCTGCATCCAGAATGGACTTCGACCCTGTGTGTAAATCGTACATCTGTGCCAACCTAAAGTTGGGAAAATGGTGAATAATGCATGAAAATGAGCTTAAAATATTCAATAATTTCAAATAGTTAGATATAAGGATTTGGATTATGATTCTCTTCCCCGCTGTAGATCTCAAAAATGGTGAGTGCGTCCGCCTGGCCCAGGGCAAGGAGGACGAGGTCACCGTGTTTGCTTCCGATCCCGTTGCCCAGGCGCGCTATTGGGAGGACCTCGGCGCGCGCTATCTTCACGTGGTGGACCTGGACGGGGCCTTTTCCGGCGTGCCCAGGAACTTTGAGCTGATCAAGGCCATCTGCGCGGCCATCCGCATTCCGGTTCAGTTGGGCGGGGGCATCCGCGACATCGCCACTGCCAAGAAGTACGTCGAAGCGGGCGTGCGCCGGTTGATCATCGGCACCATGGCCCTGGAGGACCCGGACCTCTTCTCCGAGCTATGCAGGGCCCTGCCAGGCCGCATAGGCGTCTCCCTGGACGCCGTGGACGGCAAGCTCAAGACCAAGGGCTGGGTCGAGGACGCGGGGCTGACCATCGACGACGTCCTGCCCCGTCTCGAAGCCGAGGGCATCGCCTTCATCGTCTACACCGACATCGCCCGCGACGGCATGCAGACCGGCGTCAACCTCGACGCCCTGGCCGCGCTCTGCGCCAAGACCTCGGTCCCGGTCATCGCGGCCGGAGGCGTCCATACCCTCGACGACATCAAGAATTTGTACCCGCTGTCCCAGAAAGGCCTGGAAGGCGCCATCTCCGGCCGGGCCATCTATGTGGGCACGCTGGACGTCAAAGAGGCAAATGCCTGGATCGACGCCCAGTAGAGTCGCGGGCTTTGTCCCGTGCGATGGAACGACAACACCCCGCTTGCGCGGGGTTTTTTTGTGTGTGGAGAGTCCAAGGCCCGTGGTCGGTATATGCCGCCCCGGGCGGCCGGATTGTCGTGATTGGCGTACGGAGTTTCCCGGTGGCCTCTGTGCCCTGATTCGTCGAGCATGGAGAAAGGCGGAATTGAAGCGGATATTCTGATCCTTTGTGCAGAGAGACAGCCGGTTCGCGAACACCCCATAACAGGGGAGGCCCTACGACTTCCCAAAAGGGCGGCATGGGGGTCTGACGCCTACATTACCGATGCGAAGTGGAGGGACAGCAACCAAAAGAATCCCCCGGGCAAACCCGGGGGATTCTTTTGGTTGCTGTTGGTGCGGGAGGCCGTTGGCGTTCCGGCGGGGACTTTGGGAATCAGAGTTCCCTGCGCCGGTACCCGGTCAGGAAGTCCCCCAGCCGTTTGTCCGGTCCCAGGATGTGGTTCACCAGCCAGTTCCGGAGAAAGGGGAGAAGCACATCCACCACCATCTCGTCTCCGGCGACAAACTGCGTGTGCAGTTCCCGGACGTTGCCGGCCAACTCGCGGTGCTGCAGCTTGTGCGCTTGGATGTTGTCATAGTCGTGTTCCTCCATGAGATTTTCCTCATGGGTGAAGTGCCAGTATGTGTAGTCGATCAGTTCGGTCAGTACTTTTTCGACGCTTTCGCGTGAAATGGAGCCGTCGGCCGGGCCATGCGCGTCATTGAAGAGTTTGATCAGCTTTTTGTGATCGTTATCTATTGCCGGAAAGCCGACACTGAGCGCATCGCACCAGGTAATACGGGGCATTTATTCGCTACTTGTCCTCTGTGTACATATGCACATCCTGCTGGGGGTAGGGGATGGAGATGCCTTCCTGGTCGAAGACGAGCTTGACCTTTTCGGTCAGGGCGAAGAACACGCCCCAATAATCGGAGGTCTTGCACCAGGGGCGAACCACGAAGTTGACCGAAGAGTCGGCCAGTTCCATGACCTGAATGACCGGCGCGGGTTCGGCCAGGATGCGAGGCTCCTCGGAGACGATGCGTTCCAGGGTCTTCTTGGCTTTGAGCAGGTCGTCGTCGTAGCCGATGCCGAAGGTCATGTCCACGCGCCGGGTGTCGTTGGCCGTGACGTTGATGATGGTTCCGCCGAGCACGGCGGAGTTGGGCACGGTGATGACCCGGTTGTCCGGGGTGGTCAACACGGTATTGAAGATGTTGATGGCCGTGACCGTGCCGGACTGGCCGCCCGCAGTGACGTAGTCGCCTTTCTTGAAGAACTTGAGCAGGATGAGCATGACGCCTGCCGCGAAGTTGGACAGGGAGTCCTTGAGGGCCAGGCCGACGGCCAGGCCTGCGGCGCCGAGTACCGCCAGGAAGCTGGTCACGTTGATGCCCGCCTGGCCGAGTGCCGCGATGACCACGGCGGCCACCAGCGCATAATAAGTGATGTTCTTCAGGAACGAGGCCAGGGTCTCGTCCACCTTGGCCTTGAGCAGGACTTTCTGGGTCCCGTTGGCCAAGGTCTTGGCGATGGCGCGTCCAATAATGAATATGAGCAGGGCCACGACGATGCGTAGGCCATATTCGGTGACGTAGCTGGCAAGGGTCTCCGTCAGTCTGGAGATGTCTAAATCCATGATTCCTCCAAAAGAATGGGATGTGATCGCGTTGGGGGAAGATTTAACACACGGCGGAAAATATCGGAACAATTTTATTCGGGGAGTGGGAAGAAATGTTGTCTACCCATCACCCCATTTCCCACACTCGTCCACGCGAATGTATTTCTGAAATGTGTAGTAGAACCCGGCCAGTGCGTTGCACAGCCCGGCTGTGCCGTCCAGGAAACCGAGCTTGAGCAGGTAGAGTTTGACAAAGCGCATCTGGGCATGGAGCAGGGCCCGGCATACGCCGCCTTTCCGGCCCTTCTCGCGCAGGGCGGCCGCGCCTTCCTCGGCATAGTAGTTGATCTTGTCCATATGCTGTCGGAAGGACTCGTACGGGTAATGGAGGATGTCGCCCAACAGCTTGTTGGTCTCACCGCGCGGGTTGAAATGGTAGTGTGCGCCTGAAGCCGTGACCTCCATCTTCCCAAGCCGGAACACGCGGAACAGATAGTCCGGATACCATCCCGAGTGCTTCATGAACCGATTGAAATAAAAGGAGCTCCGGGGCACGTAGTAGCCCGCAACGCGTTCGTTGGCCGACAGCTTTTTTTCGATGTTGCGGCGCAACTCGTCCGTCAGGAACTCGTCTTGGTCCAAGGAGACCACCCAGGTGGTGGCGACCTCGCCCAGGGCGAAGCGGAACTGGTCCACCGGCCCGGGCCAGGGCCGGACCACGACCCGCGCGCCGCAGGCCTCGGCAATCTCGCGGGTACGGTCGGAGGACTGCGAGTCCACCACCAGCAACTCGTCGCAGAAGTCGAGGGATTTGAGGCATTTTTCGAGCAGTCGCTCGCCGTTGAGGGTCAGGACCAGGCCGGTCACGGTTTCACGCATGGTTTTTCTCCTTGAACGGGCGAATCATAGCCGCTATCGGCGGCGCGGTCCATTTGAAACGGAAAGGCCCCCCCTTCGACGAAAAGGGGGGGCTTGCGGAGTCGTGTCGCTTAGAGGTCGGTGTGGTGATCCGGACCGGACGGGTTGGTCTCGTCGGGCAGGGGCTCATTGCAGTCCTTGCAGGGCAGGATCAGGTTGAGGACCACGCCGATGATGCCGGCCAGGCCGATGCCGCCGAGCTTGACCACGATCAGGTCGAAGTTCATGCCGCCGATGCCGAAGACCAGGATGATGGCCACGATGGCCAGATTGCGCGGCAGCATCAGGTCGTTGCCCGCGCGCACCAGGGTGTTGATGCCGATGACGGTGATGGCGCCGAAGAGCAGGATCATGATGCCGCCCATGACCGGCACCGGGATGGTGTTCAGGAACGCCCCGAGCTTGCCCACGAAGGCCAGGATGATGGCGGTGATGGCCGCCCAGGTCATGATCCCCGGATTGAAGGAGCGGGTCAGGGCCACGGCGCCCGAGACTTCGGAATAGGTGGTGTTCGGCGGGCCGCCCAGGAAAGCCGCCAGGGAAGTGGCCAGGCCGTCGCCGAGCAGGGTGTTCTGGATGCCGGGATCCTTGACGTAGTCCTTGCCGGAGATGCCGCCGATGGCCAGGATGTCGCCGAAGTGTTCGATGGCCGGGGCGATGGCCACGGGCACAATGAACAGGATAGCTTCCAGGTTCCAGGTGGGAAGCACGAACTTGGGTATTTCCAGGATCGGGGCCTCGCTGATCTTGGCGAAGTTGATCAGGGCCGGGGCGGTCCAGTTCTGGAGCTGGCCCGGATCGAAGACGGCCTGCTGGGCCGCGGTGAAGCCGGTCAGGTCCAGGACGAGGGAGGTCGCGTAGCCCACGGCGATGCCGAGCATGATCGGGATGAGCTTGATCCAGCCCTTGCCCAGCAGAGAGGTGAAGATGGTGGTCAGCAGGGCCACGCCCGCGATGATCATGGCCGTGGTGTTGGGCACCAGCCAGGCGCCGCCGTCGCCGGTGCGGCCCATGGCCATGTGCACGGCGGTGGGGGCCAGGATGAGGCCGATGACCATGATTACCGGTCCCGTGACCACGGGCGGCAGCACGCGGCGGAGCATACCGGAACCGTAGATGCGGATCAGAAAGCTCAGGATAACGTAGAGCAGGCCCGCGCCCACCAGGCCGCACATGGTGGACGGGATGCCCCAGGTCTGCACACCGTAGATGATCGGGGCGATGAAGGCGAAGCTGGATGCCAGGAAGACCGGGACTTTGCCTCGGGTGATGACCTGAAATAGCAGGGTGCCCGCGCCCGCCGTGAACAGGGCCACGTTCGGGTCCAGCCCGGTCAGCAGCGGCACCAGGACCAGCGCGCCGAATGCCACGAAGAGCATCTGCGCGCCGAGCAGCGCGTCCTTGGGTTTGAAATTGTACTCGGTGGAATGCACATCACTCATGTTTGCCGACTCCTCTCTCTTGGTTGCGGAGCCCCCCGACTCCAATGTTGTTCCGCTGGGCTCAAAAAAAGGCACGCTGTGCAGCGTGCCCCTTACCTACTTGGTACCGAATATCTTGTCCCCCGCGTCTCCGAGACCGGGGATGATATAACCTACGTCGTTGAGCTTTTCGTCCACCGCCGCGGTGTAGATGTCCACATCGGGGTGCTCGCTCAGGATACGGTCGATGCCCTCGGGGGCGGCGCACAGGAACAGGCCGCGAATGGACTTGCAGCCCGCTTTCTTGAGCAGCTTGATGGTCGCGTTCAGGGTGCCGCCGGTGGCCAGCATGGGGTCGAGGATGAGCGCCATGCGCTCCTCGATGTTCTTGGCCAGCTTGACGTAGTACTGGACGGGTTCGAGCGTTTCCTCGTTGCGGTAGAAGCCGACCACGGACGCCTTGGCGCCGGGAATCATGTCGAAGACGCCGTCCATCATGCCGAGGCCGGCGCGCAGGATGGGCACCACGGTGACCTTCTTGCCCTTGATGCTGTCCACCTCGACCTTGCCAGCCCAGCCCTTGATGATTCTCTTCTCGGTTTCGAAATCCTTGGTGGCTTCATAGGTCAGGAGCCGGGTGATTTCATTGGCCAGGGTCCGGAAGTGACTGGTGGAAATGTCGTGCTGACGGAGCAGACCAACCTTGTGCCGGATCAGCGGGTGGTCAACCAGGTGTAAGGCCATCTTTGCCTCTCTTTGGGTTTTGATAATATCTAAGAAAGTTTCAATTGCGCAAAATTTCTTCTTCCTAAGCTGATGCCGGAGGCCGGTCAAGAGCCAATTTTGTAAACAGTGAGTACATAAAACCAATTTGAATTTTACTTTCCAATGATTCCCGGTATATCTCTTTAATCATGACGAACGAAAAATCCGAACAGCAGTGGGAACGGACCATTTCCCTGGCCGACGCGGGCACTCGCCTGGACAAGTTCTGGGGGCGCGAACTGGCCGGGGAGGGCATTTCCCGGGGGCGGGTCAAGGGTTGGATCGAGTCCGGCCTGGCTCTGGTGGACGGCGAGGTGGAGGCCAAGGGCAACCGGAAGCTGGCCCAGGGCCAGGTGGCGGTCATCCAGGCCCTTGGGCCCGAAGCCGGTGCCGGGGCGCGGGTTGCCCCGCCCGAGCCGGTCAGGGGCGACCTTGAGGCCGTGTACGAGGACGAGCATATGCTCATGGTCGTCAAGCCCGCCGGGCTGACCGTGCACCCCGCGCCCGGCGAACCCGGCCCCACCCTGGTCAATCTCTTGATTCATCAATGGCCGGACATCGCGGCGGAGAACAGCGGCATGGATCCGCAACGGCCCGGCATCGTCCACCGGCTGGACAAGGACACCTCCGGGCTCATGGCCGTGGCCCGGACCGAGGCTGCCCGGCTGGCCTTGTCCGCGAGCTTCGCCGAACACGCGACCTTCAAGGTCTATCTGGCCCTGGTCCATGGGCGTCCCGAGCCCGCTCAAGGCGTCATCGACGCTCCCCTGGGCCGCCATCCGAATCACAAGACCCTCATGGCCGTGCTGCACAAGGGTGGGCGCGAAGCGCGCAGCGACTACCGCGTGCTCTGGACCGGCCCGCGCGGCCTGGCCTCCCTGGTTGCCGTGCGCATCCACACCGGCCGGACCCACCAGATTCGCGTGCACATGGCCCACATCGGCCATCCTCTGCTCGGGGATTCCGCCTATGGCCCGCGCGAGAACGCCGAATGGTCGCGGCGGCCCGACCGGCTGGCCGGGCTGGCTCCACGCCAGATGCTCCACGCCTTCTACCTGTCCGTGCCCCATCCCGTGACGGGCGAGCCGGTGACCCGCTGGCAGGCGCCGCCCGAGGATTTCCGCGCATTGCTTGCCGGGCTGACCCGCGAATGCCTGCGAGTGGGCATCGTGGGCATGCCGGGCGGCGGCAAATCCGCCCTGCTCGGGGCTCTGCGCGAATTGGGCCGGCCCTGTTTCTCGGCCGACGGATGCGTGGGCGAACTGTATGGTCCGGGAGGCGACGGCGCGGCCATGATCCGGCAGCGGTTCGGCGGGCAGTATACCCTGGACGACGGCAGCGTTGACAAGCCCGGACTGTTCGCGGCCATGCGCGCGTCCGAGGCCGTGCGCCGGGAGGTCATGGACATGGTTCACCCCATGGTTCGCCACTGTTGCGAGGAATTCTTCAAATGCCACCGGGACGAACCCGTGGCCTACGCCGAGGTCCCCCTGCTCCTGGAAGGGGGCTGGCACAAGACCGGCGCGGTGGACCTTGTGGCCGGGGTGCGTTGCCCCGAATCCAAGCGCACCGGGGAATTGCGCGAACTGCGCCGTCTCCCGCCCGAAACCCTGGCCGTGTTCGACTCCTGGCAATGGCCCGAGGCGGACAAGCTGGCGGCCTGCGATCTGGTGGTGGACAACGACCGGGGGCTGGCCGAACTGGCCGAGGGCGCGCGCCGCCTGGACCGGGCGGCCATGACGGCCCGGGAGCGGCGCGACCGGGAGTTCTCGGACTGGATGGGCGCGTTGTGGCCGGAATTGGCCGCCGAACTGGACGCCGCGAGGAACTCCGCGTGATTCCCATCCGCGACAATGTACCGCGCGTGACCCGGCCCTATGCCGTGGCGGTCATCATTGCGGTCAATGCCCTGGCCTTTCTCTTCGTGTTCAGCCTGCCGCCCGAGGCCCGGACCCGGGTGTTCTATCTCTTCGGGGTGGTCCCGGCGCGATTTTTCGAGCCGGACTGGGCGGTCTGGGCGGGCTATCCCGACACCCTGGGATTGCCGTTCCTGACCTACATGTTTCTGCACGGGGGCTGGCTGCACATCATCCTGAACATGTGGATGCTCTGGATATTCGGGGACAACATCGAGGACGTCACCGGGCACGGCTGGTTCGTGCTCTTCTATGTCCTCTGCGGGCTGGCCGCCGTGGCCACGCACATGGCCTTCGAGCGGACGTCGATCATGCCGGTGGTCGGGGCGTCCGGGGCCATCGCCGGGGTCATGGGCGCGTACATCGTGCTCTATCCCCACGGACGGGTCCTGACCCTGATTCCGGTCTTCTTCTTTCCCTTTTTCTTCCGCATCCCGGCGTCCCTGTTCCTGGGATTTTGGTTCGCCATGCAGATCCTTTCCGGCCTGTCTTCCACGGCCCAGAGTTCGCAGAACGTGGCCTGGTGGGCCCATGTGGGCGGTTTCCTTACCGGGATTGTGCTGATCCGCTGGTTCCGCAGGCCCGGGCACTGCCGCTACTGCTATAATCCGGGGACCAAGGACTACGACCCCGAGGAGCCGGGGCCGCCTGCCGCGTGAGGCGATGGGTGAGGGCGTTTTGCCCTGTTTGCGGTTGAGAGCCCGAGTCAGCGTTGCCGAAGCCGTTCGGCCAGATGCCAGCGGTCCACCAGGGCCGCCACGGCGGGCGGGACCAGGTGGCGCCATTCCAGGCCGTCGCGGATGGCCGCGCGCACATCCGTTCCGCTGATGCCCTTTTCCCTCTCGGGCCGTTCCCACATGACCTCGGTCGCCAGGCCCAATTCACGGAAGCGCTTGAGCTTCTCCCGCCCCCAGTCGTCGTAGATGGTCAGAAAGTAGACCGCATCGCGCGGGGCGCATGGTTCGAGCAGTTCCGGGCAGTTGATGGGGAAGGGGATCACGGAGAAGGCGTGCCGGTCCACCCCGGCCTCCATCAGGGCGGCTTCGATCATGGCCTTGCGTTCCTCGAAGGAGAGAGGGTTGTTCTCCCGGCTGGACCGTTTCGGGTCGGTGGCCTCCGTGCGGGTGGTGGCCGCGTCCGGGTTGGTCACGCCGACGATCAGCCTGTCGCACCGCCGCTTGCCCGCCAGCAGGTAGGCCAGGTGGTCGTTGTGCAGGATCTGGAATCGTCCGTGGATGAAGCCGAGGGGGTGCATGGTCACTCCTGGGGGTCGAGGATGAACGGGGGATGGTCGCCCGGCCAATACTCCACCGGGTCGGGGGTGTCGTGGATGCCGGCCAGCCGGGCGCGGTCGAGATAGTTGAGGACCGTGAACAGAAATTCGCGGCCGCGCATGCAGCCCAATGCCCCGCCCGCCACGGCGATCTCGTCGAAGACCGCAACCTTGTCCCGGCGTACGCCCTCACCCGCGAACAAGAGGGGCACGGGTTCGCCGGAGTGGACGAGCGCGCCGCAACTCGGGGTGGAGTGGTCGGCGGTCACGGCCAGGAGCAGGCGCGTGTCGGCCAGGATTTCGTCGGCCATCCGGGCGAGCCCCCGATCCAGGGATTCGATGGCCCGGACCTTGGCTTCCGGGTCCTTGGTGTGGGCCGCCTGATCCGGGGTTTTGGTGTGCACGTGGATGAAATCGAAGTCGTTCGCCCGGTCCAGGGCCAGGCGGATGCGTTCGGCCAGGTCCGCGCCCGGGTCGCCGGTGTCGCGCGCCTGGAGGAATTCCATGCCCGTGAACCGGGCCAGGCCCGCGTACATGGCCCCGGTGGCGATGGACAGGCCGCGTAGGCCGTACCGTTCCCGCAAGGTGGGGCAGGGCTTGAGCCGCCCGGCCCGCTGGGTGACCAGCCCGTTGGCCGGGATCAGTCCGGCCCGCTCCCGCTTCCGATTACCGGGCAGGTCCGCGAGAATGCGGTGCGCCCGGACCAGATAGTCGGTCAGGAAGGCGGCCGTGCGCCGGGCCGCCGGATCGTCGGCGTGCGCCCGCAGGGGCAGGGGGCGGGGCAGGAGGCGGCCGTCCACCATAGGATTGGTGTCGGTGACGAAAGGCGAGGCTCCGCCGCGCAACACGAGTACGCCGAACAATCCGCCCACCGGGTGGAGGGTGGCGGTCACGCCGTCGCGCGAAAACGGCGGCAGGGCGGCGAATAGGGTGTCGGCCTCGTCGGGGGTGGCGGCCACCTTGTCGTGGAGCAGGGTCAGGCGGTTGTCCCCGTCCGGGCTAATGTGGGCAAAGTGGGCGAGCAGGGCTACGTCCTTCGGATCGAGGTCCAGGCCCGCGCCCAGCCCCTCCAGCGCGCCGCGTCCTGGAAATTCGTCGGGCAGTCCGCCGAACAGGGCGAAATGGGCGTTTTCCGAGGGCAGGGGCTGGCCGAGGAAGGACGCGTGGTACAGACCGGTGGCTCCAAGTTCGGCCAGGCGGTCCAGGCAGGGCGTGGCCGCCGCCTGGAGCGGGGTGCGATGGCCGAGGCCTGCGTGGGAACGGTCGCCCAGACCGTCCAGCAGGATGAGCAGGCATGTATCAGGCAAGGGTGGCCTCGGCAGATGTATAGAAAAATTCTATTCTAATAATGGTTCTCATGTATACAATCTCATTGCAATGGGCGGATGCGGGTGTAGAATATTGATATGCTGATCGACCTTCACGTACACTCCACATGTTCGCCGTGCAGCGTCCTTAAACCGTCCGAAATCCTGGTCAACGCCAGGTCTTTGGGACTTGACGCAGTTTGTATCACCGATCACGACACCATGTCCATCCTGACCCAATGCCGGGAGGGATTTCAGCCCGACGGACTGCTGGTCGTCGTGGGCATGGAGTACACCACGGAACAGGGCGATTTTCTTCTTTTCGGCGACATTGGTTCCCTGCCCTTGGGGCTGCCTGCCGAGGTTCTGCTTCCCGAGGTGCGCGCCATGGGCGGCGCGGTCATTTCCGCCCACCCCTGCCGGACCTGGCGTCCGGCCGATCCGGTCCTCTTCGACCGGGGGCTGTGCGCTGTCGCCGAGGTGGAGAACGGGCGCAACACCGCCGACGAGAACCGCCAAGCCCTGCAACTGGCCACGGGGTACGGCATGACCTTCGTGGCCGGGTCCGACGCCCACTCCCTGGACGAACTGGGCCGTTGCCCAACGCGGTTCACCGTGCCGGTCAATTCCACCCGGGACCTGATCGACGCCCTGAACCTCGGCCAGTGCCGTCCCTCGGCGGCGCACCGTTCGGCGGCCTGAACCCTCCGGGCCGCGAAGGCCCGTCTCCCTACTCGGACGGGATCAGAAAGGACGTGACCTTGCGTACGCCTCCGACGCTCCGGGCCACCTTCACGGCCAGGGCCGCATCCGCCTTGCTCCGGACCATGCCGAGCAGGACGACCTCGCCGTTGAGAACCTCCTGCTCGATCTGGGTGGAACTCAGGTCGCCGTTGCCGATGAGTTCGGCGCGCACCTTGGCCGCCAGTTCCAGGTCGTCCGCCGTCGTGTCCGACTCGGCCACGAAATAGGTGGTCACCCTAATCACGCCCTCGGTTCCTTTGGCCGTCTTTACGGCAAAAGCGCGGAACGCGTTGTCGTTGATCGCCCCCACCAGATAGACGTGCTTCAGGAAGCTGTAGACGTGGATCTTGAGCGCCGCGCCGGAGTCTTTGTCCGCCAGGTCCTTTTTGATCGCCAGGGATATCTTCTTGTCCGCGGCCTGGTCGCCCACGCTGCGCTCGTCGCGCGCACTGTCGTAAATCGCCCCCCAAGGGGTCCAGGCGATGGACGAGAGGGTCAGGCACAGGAGCAGCGGGCCGAGGACGGGAAACGGGAACCGTCGCATATTTCCTCCTTCCAAGGTATGTGGATAACTCTGTGGAAAAATATCGTGTTGCCGTGATTTCGGACTTGACACCTCGCAACGACATATTATTTTAGGTGAGCATTGAGATAAATACAATTCGTCAGCATCAAGGAAAACGATCCCAATGGAATATAGAGACTACTACAAACTTCTCGGAGTGTCCCGCTCCGCATCCAAGGATGAGATCAGCAAGGCTTTCAAGAAGCTGGCCCGAAAGTATCACCCCGATCTCAACCCCAACAACAAGGAAGCCGAGGACAAGTTCAAGGAGATCAACGAAGCTTACGAAGTCCTCAAGGACGAGAAAAAGCGCAAGCTCTATGATCAGTTCGGCTCCAATTGGGAACACGGGCAGAACTTCCAGCCGCCGCCGGGCTACGAGAACGTCCACTTCAGCAGTGGAGGGGGCGGATTCGGCGGTGGAGGCGGGGGCTTCTCCGACTTTTTCGAGACCATCTTCGGCGGAGGAGGCGGCGGTTTTCGCGGCGGCTTCCAGTCGGGTGGCTTTTCCCAGGGCGACTTTGGTGGCGGCTACAAACCGCGTCCCCGCAGGGGCGCGGACTCGGAGGCGTCCTACGAACTCAGCCTGGAAGAAGCCTACCGGGGCGGCAAGAAGTCCATCACCCTGCAGGAGCAGACCAGCGGTCCCGACGGCATCCCGCGCATGACCACCAAGACTCTCGAAGTCACGGTGCCTGCGGGCATCAAGGACGGCCAGAAGATTCGGCTGGCGGGCCAGGGCAATCCCGGCATGAACGGCGGCCCCAAGGGAGACCTGTACCTGAAGATCCGGCTCATGCCGCATCACATGTTCAAGGTTTCCGAATCGGACGTTATCCTCGATCTGCCGCTCAGTCCCTGGGAGGCCGCGCTCGGCACGACCGCGCGCATCCCCACCCTGGACGGAGCCGTGGAGATGAAGATTCCGCCGGGCATCGGCTCGGGCAAGAAGCTGCGCATCAAGGCCCGGGGGCTCGGTTCCGGGGCCAAGAAGGGCGACCAGTACGTGCGTATCATGATCCAGGTCCCCGAGCGGCTTTCGGCCGAGGAGCGCGACCTGTTCGAACAATTGGGGAAGGTTTCGGCCTTCAAGCCGAGAACGTTCTAGGGGTAGGATAATGACCACAAGAAAATTGCAGGAAATGATCATGCACATGCCGGGCCTGAACCTGCCCGAGCGCAGCGAATACGTGGCTTGGGCCCAGTTGGTCCAGTTGACCTCCATCCATCCCGCCGAGGTGAGCGAACTGGTCGATCTCGGCTGGATCAGCCCCAAGAAGACCGGGGCCGAGGAGTATCTGTTCCGGCTCAAGGACGTCTACCGCATTCACAAGCTCATGCGCCTGGTCCACGATCTCGAAGTCTCGGTCTACGGCGGGTCCATCATCGTGGACCTGCTTGAGCGGGTCGAGGAGCTGGAGGTCGAGGTCGAGGAGCTCAAGCGTCTCGTCTGACCGACATATTTCGTGAGGAGGTAATAATCATATGGATATCAACACGTTTACCCGCAAAACCCAGGAAGCCGTCTCCGAGGCCCAGAATCTGGCCATTCGGAGCGGTCATCAGCAGATAGACTGCGAGCATCTGATGCACGCCCTGGTCGCCCAGGAAAACGGCCTGGCGGGCCAGATCCTGCGCAAGCTCGGCGTGGCTCCGGATGCCTATCTCGGAGCCATCGACGCCGAGATCGCCAAGATGCCCAGCGTGTCCGGCTCGGGCGCACGCCCGGATCAGGTCATGGTCACCCAGCGCATGCAGAAAGCCCTGGTGGCCGCCGACGACATGCGCAAGCGCATGAAGGACGAGTACGTTTCGGTGGAGCACGTCTTCACCACCCTCATGGACGAGCCCGCAAGCTCCGGCGTGGGCCGGGTCAACCGGCAGTTCGGCCTGGACAAGAACAAGGTCCTGGCCGCCCTGGAGGAGGTGCGCGGCAAGCAGCGCGTGACCTCGGACAACCCCGAGGCCACCTACGAATCCCTGAAGAAGTACGGCCGCGACCTGGTGGAGGAGGCCCGTTCGGGCAAGCTCGATCCGGTCATCGGCCGCGACTCCGAGATTCGCCGCGTCATCCGCATCCTGTCCCGCCGGACCAAGAACAACCCGGTGCTCATCGGCGAGGCGGGCGTAGGCAAGACCGCCATCGCGGAGGGGCTGGCCCAGCGCATCGTCAAGGGCGACGTGCCCGAGGGCTTGAAGGACAAGACCGTCTTTTCGCTCGACATGTCCGCGCTTATCGCCGGGGCCAAGTACCGCGGCGAGTTCGAGGAACGGCTCAAGGCCGTGCTCAAGGAGGTCGCCGAATCCGCCGGACAGATCGTCATGTTCATCGACGAACTGCACACCATCGTGGGGGCCGGCAAGACCGACGGGGCCATGGACGCGAGCAACATTCTGAAACCCATGCTGGCGCGCGGCGAACTGCATTGCATCGGCGCGACCACGCTCGACGAGTACCGTAAGTATATCGAGAAGGACCCGGCCCTGGAACGGCGTTTCCAGACCGTGCTGGTGGAAGAGCCGTCCGTGGAGGACACCATCTCCATCCTGCGCGGCCTGCGCGAGCGGTTCGAGGTACACCACGGCGTGCGTATCGCGGACGGGGCCATCGTGGAGGCGGCCGTGCTGTCCAGCCGGTATATCACCGACCGTCAGCTCCCGGACAAGGCCATCGACCTCATCGACGAGGCCGCCGCCCTGATCCGTACTGAAATTGATTCCCAGCCCTATGAGCTGGATACGGCCAACCGCCAGATCATGCAGTACGAGATCGAGCGCGAGGCCCTGAAGCGCGAGACCGACAAGGCGTCCCGCGAGCGCCTGGCCGAGCTGGAAAAGAAGCTGGCCGAACTCAAGGAATCCCAGTCCGCCATGCAGGCCCAGTGGGAGAACGAGAAGTCCGGCATCGAACGGTTGCGCGCCCTCAAGGGCGAGATCGAGGCCACCCGCCGCGAGATCGACGAGGCCAAGCGGATTCCCGACTACAACCGGGCCGCCGAGCTGGAATACGGCAAGTTGCCCCAGTTGGAGAAGGAACTGGCCGAGCGCAACGAGGCCCTGGAAACCGGCGACGGACCGCGCATGGTCAGGGAGGAGGTCGGCCCGGACGACATCGCCCAGGTCATCGCCAAGTGGACCGGCATCCCGGTTTCCCGGCTCCTGGAAGGGGAGCGCGAAAAACTGCTCCGACTGGGCGACGTCCTGCACGAGCGGGTCATCGGCCAGGACCAGGCCGTCCAGGCCGTGGCCGACGCGGTGCTCCGCGCCCGTGCCGGGCTCAAGGACCCGACCCGGCCCATCGGTTCGTTCATCTTCCTCGGCCCCACGGGCGTGGGCAAGACCGAGTTGTGCAAGACCCTGGCCTCGGCTCTGTTCGACACCGAGGATAACATGATCCGGATCGACATGTCCGAGTACATGGAGAAGCACACCGTGGCCCGGCTCATCGGCGCCCCTCCGGGCTACGTGGGCTATGACGAGGGCGGCCAATTGACCGAAGCCGTGCGGCGCAAGCCGTACTCGGTCATCCTGTTCGACGAGATCGAGAAGGCGCACCATGACGTGTTCAACGTGCTCCTGCAGATCCTGGACGATGGGCGGCTGACCGATTCGCATGGCCGTACGGTGGACTTCAAGAACACCATCGTGATCATGACCTCCAACCTCGGCGCGGAGTTCATGCTCGACGGCATCGACGAGTCCGGCGAGTTCAAGCCGGGCGTGGAGGACCAGGTCCGCGAGGTCCTGCGCCGTCACTTCCGGCCGGAGTTCCTCAACCGTGTGGACGAGACCGTGCTCTTCCGGCCGTTGACCCAGGAACAGCTCATCGGCATCATCGACCTGCTGGTGAACGGGCTGCGTTCGCGGCTCGAAGACCGCAACATCGGCCTGACCCTGACGGACCGGGCCAAGGCGTTCATCGCCGAGTCGGCCTACGACCCGTCCTTCGGCGCGCGGCCTCTGCACCGCTATCTCCAGCACAACCTGGAAACGCCGCTGGCCAAGCGCCTCATCGGCGGCGACCTGGCCGACGGCCAGACCGTGACCGTGGACGAGCGCGGCGGAGAACTGGTCTTCGAATAAGCCTGCGCCACGACGACATTCAAGGCCGACGCCCGGTTCGGGCGTCGGCCTTTTCCTTTTGCCGCCGAGGAAGATCGCTCTTGACATCCGGCCGCGCTTTCCCGAAGGTTGCGCCTTCAACCATTATCGAGGTTTTCATGCCCAATCTGATCCTGCTGGCTCTGCTGGCGGCCTTCCCTCCCTTGTCCACGGACATGTATCTGCCCGCCATCCCCACCCTGCAGGCGCAGTGGGGCATCACTTACGCCACGGCCAACCTGTCCATGGTCCTGTTTATGGGCGTGTTCAGCATCTTTTTGCTTATCCATGGCCCGCTGTCCGACCGTTTCGGGCGCAAGCCGGTGCTCATAGGCGGACTGCTCCTGTTCATCGCGGCTTCCGTCGGCTGCGCTCTGGCCCCGTCCATTTCCTTTCTGCTTACGTTCCGGTGTTTTCAGGCTGCGGGCGCGGCCGCCGGGGCGTCCCTGGCCCTGGCCCTGTCCAAGGACCTCTACGAGGGGCCGCGGCGGCAGAAGATTCTGGCCTACATCGGGGTGATCATGGCCCTGGCTCCCATGCTGGCCCCGTCCATCGGCGGGCTGATGCTCAAGTTCGCCTCCTGGCGTTGGATATTCATCGTCCAGGTGGGGTTGGCCCTGATCGGCCTGTACGGCGTTCTGCGTCTCAAGGAGCCGCTCACGGAGTTCACCCGGGGCGGTTTCCTGTCCGTGGCCGGACGGTATCGGCTGGTGTTGAGGAACCTGCCGTTCATGGTCCTGGCCACCGGCTTCGCCCTCATGTCCCTGCCCCATTTCGCCTTTATCGGCGGCTCGGCGGATATGTACATCAACGAACTGGGGCTTTCCGAACAGGCCTTCGGTATCTATTTCGGGGCCAACGCCATCGGCTTCATGCTCGGGTCCTTCGTCTGCACCCGCATGGTCGGCGCGTACAAGCCCCTGAACATGCTCTACGCCACGTTCGCCTTCCTCTTCGCCTCGACTATTCTGATGTTCATCCTCGGCGGGCACACGCCCCTGACCCTGGCCATCCCCATGTTCTGCATGTCCCTGAGCGTGGGCTTTTCCAGGCCCATCTCCAACTCCATGATCCTCGACCAGGTGGACACGGATGTGGGGGCGGCTTCTGGCATACTGACCTTTGAGATATTCTTCGTGGCGGCCCTGTCCATGCAATTTATTTCTCTGGATTGGCCCCACAAGCCCATGGTCCTGGGCGTGCTCGGCGTCTTCGGCACCGCGATTCCGCTGTTGGCCCTGCTGGCCGTCAGAAAGCGCTGCCGCTTCAACTGAGCCCCGGCGAAAGGACGCGACAAGGCCCGCGCGCAGGAGACTGCGCGCGGGCCTTGTTACATCCGGGGAAAGGCGAAGCTTAGGCCGGAACTGTCTTGAGGAAGGCTGCGGCCCGCCGTTCGGACCAATAGACGTTGTCCCGATCCTTGGTCACGAAGCCCACGTGCCCGCCGTGGAGCGGTGTCTCCAGAAACAGGCTCAGGTTGGACATTGCCTCGGTCACCGGGAAGCAGGAAGGGGTCAGGAACGGGTCGTTCTGGGCGTTGACCATGAGGGTTGGCACGCGGATGGCGCGCAGGAACTGGAGGGAGGACGCCTTGGCGTAGTAGTCGGCCGCGTTCGCGAATCCGCCGATGGGCGCAGTGAAGCGGTTGTCGAATTCGCGCAGGGTGCGGATGCCCTTGAGTTTCGAGGCGTCCACCAGCTCCGGGAATCGCTCGCTTTTTTCGCGCATCTTCTCGCGCAGGCCGCGCATGAAATATTCGAAATAGATGCGGTGGGCGGAGATGACCCGCTCGGATGAGTCGAGGTCGCAGGGGGTGGAGAAAGCCACACCGCCGACCACCTGCTCGGGCACCCGGTCCGGGGCCTCGCCCAGGTATTTCAGGATCTGGTTGCCGCCCATGGAAAAGCCTATGAGCACGATCTTGCCGTAACGTCCGGTGGACAGGCAGTGCAGGATGATCTCGTGCAGGTCGCCGGTCTCGCCCGAGTGGTAGCAGCGGGCCAGCCGGTTGGGCTCGTCGCCGCATCCGCGCTGGGTCCAGCAGGCCGCGTCCCAGCCGAGGGTGTTGGCCATGGCTGCCATGCCGAGCACGTATTTACGCCGGGCGTTGCCTTCCAGGCCATGGCTGACGACGACCAGCCGGTTGGTCTCGCCGGTGCGCGAGCGGTGCCAGTCCATGTCCAGGAAATCGCCGTCCGCCAGCTCCACGCGTTCGGGTTCGGGCGCGGTCAGGGGAGTGAGCCTGAAGAGCGGCGGGTAGAGGGTGGCCAGGTGGCCCGAGGCGAAAGGGAACGGGGGTCGATAATCGGGTATGGGCAGTACGGGCATGCCTTCGGTGTACGGCCACCCGTTCGGGATGTAAAGCGGGCGGAGCAGGGAAAACGGTTGCCCGTCCCCGCCCCCATTGGCTACCCTTGGGCACCGCCCGATTTGTGGCGCGAACCCGAGGAGCCCGTGTGCCGCTGTACGACCAGACCGACATGGAGAACTACGCCGAGGTCCTGACCTGGGCGTTGGACCAGTCCAGGAAACGCCCCCTGCGCAACAGCGAGATGGTCATCATCCGCTACGACATCCCCGGGCTGGCCCTGGCCGAGGCGGTCTATTCCCGGCTCATGGACATGCACCTCATGCCCGTGGCCATGGCCCAGCCCACGCCCTACATGGAGATGGAACGGTATCTCAATTCGAGCTACGGCCAGCTTCTCTTCCAGCAGCCCGGCCTGGCCGAACTCTACTCCCGGGCGGCCGGGGTCGTCACCATCATCGCCCCGGAGGAATTGACCTACCTCCAGACCGTGGACCCGCGCACCATCGCCGAAGCGAGGAGGGCCGACGCGCCCAACCGGCGCATTCTCCAGCGGCGCAGGCATGCCGGGGACATGGGCTGGACCACCTGCCTCTATCCCACCGCGGCTCTGGCCGCAGGGGCGGGCGTGACGCTCGACGAGTACGCCCATGCCCTGAAGCGGGCCTGCTGGCTGAATATGCCCGATCCGGCGGCCGAGTGGCGTCGGCTGCGACGGGAGGCCGGCGAGGTTTGCGCATGGCTCGACGGCATGGGCATCCGTGCCCTCAAGGTGGAGTCCGAGGACATTGACCTGACCGTGGGCGTCGGCGACAACCGCCGCTTCGTGGGGGTGAACGGGGCCAACATCCCGGGCTACGAGATCTACGTGGCCCCGGACGCGCGCAAGGTGGACGGGACCTACTACGCGGACCAGCCGACCCTGCGTTACGGGCACCTGGTGTCCGGCATGGCCCTGGACTTTTCCGGGGGCGTGGCTTCCCGGGCCGAGGCCGAGACGGGGCAGGTCTTCGTTCAGCAGCAGCTCCACTCGGATGCGGGCGCGCGCCGGGTGGGGGAGTTCTCTCTGACCGACAAGCGGTTTTCCCGGGTGGACCGGTTCATGGCCCATACGCTGCTCGACGAGAACTTCGGCGGGGATCACGGCAATTGCCACATCGCCCTGGGTGGCTCGGTGCTGGAGAGTTTTTCCGGCCCGCCCGAGATGCTCACGCCGGAGCTGGAGTACGAGTTGGGCTTCAACTCGTCCGACATGCACTGGGACCTGGTCAACACCCAGCCCAAGCGGGTCACGGCCCGGCTCGCGGACGGCAGCCCGAAGCTGATCTACGAGAACGGGCAATTCAAAATCTGACGGGCCGGTTCCCGGTCCCAGGACGGCGTCGGCCAGTTCCCGCCCGCGCCGCTCTAGGCCCCGGCATCCGGGTCTGTACGAGGCCGCGAAGCGAAGCGGTCCGCACCGAGATCGCCTCATGGTTTGCAAAAGGGACGCTCGCCGTGCGGTTTTCTTGCCGTCCCGGTTATTGACAACCTTATCCCCATGCTTATTTTCCCCTCAGGTCTCGCTCCCCGCGAGCCTTTTCATTACAAAATACGCTTCTCAAGGAATTGATTTCATGGCTAAAAACGAAAACGAAGTGCCCATCAACGGTCTGTACGACGACGAGGGGCGGATATTCGAGGAACCGGCCGTCGATGGCCCGGCCTCCCAAGCGGCTGTGGAGAACGCTCCCGCCGAGGAACAGGCCGAGGTGTCCCTGAGCAAGGAGGAACTGACCGCTCTGTGCAAGGAGTCGGTATGCCCCGGCTGCGACGTGTTCAAGGAGGCGGAATCCATTCGGCTGCGCGCCTTGGCCGACTCCGAGAACGTCAAGAAGCGGTTGCTCCGCGAAGCCGAGGAAATGAAGAAGTACGCGGGCGAGTCCATCCTGGCCGACCTGCTGCCCATCCTCGACAACCTGGATCTGGCCCTGGCCCACACCGACAACCTCTCCCCGGAGTGCAAGAACTTCGTGGTCGGCGTGGACATGACCCGCAAGATATTCCTGGACGCGGTCAAGAGCCACGGCCTGGAAGCGGTGCAGGCGGCCAGAGGGGCCGAGTTCGACCCCGAGATCCACGAGGCCGTGGGCACCGTGGAGGAACCTTTGCTGGGCGACAACTGTATCGCCCAGGTGGTCCAGAACGGCTACCGCCTCAAGGGACGGCTGCTGCGCCCGGCCAAGGTCATGGTCAACAAGCCGTAGTTTTTTGACACCCCGGCCTTTACAAGGCCCAACGCGTGATTATTGAAGAAAGTAGCGAAAATTTACGTCGAATACGACTTTCATATCTTAGGAGGACATACATATGGGTAAGATCATAGGGATCGACCTTGGAACCACCAACTCCTGCGTTTACGTCATGGAGGGTAAGGATCCGAAATGCATCACCAACCCCGAAGGCGGCCGGACCACCCCGTCCGTGGTGGCCTTCACCGACAAGGAACGGTTGGTGGGCGACATCGCCAAGCGTCAGTCCGTCACCAACCCCGAGAAGACCGTCTTCGCCATCAAACGCCTCATGGGTCGCTCCGCGAATTCCCCCGAGGTCAACAAGTGGAAGGAACACTGTCCCTACAAAATCGTGGCCGGAAACGGCAATGACGCCTGGGTCGAGATCGACGGCAAGAAGTATTCTCCGCCCGAAGTCTCCGCCATCATCCTGCAGAAGCTGAAGAAGGACGCCGAGACCTATCTGGGCGAGCCCGTCACCGAGGCCGTCATCACCGTCCCCGCCTACTTCAACGACTCTCAGCGCCAGGCCACCAAGGACGCGGGCAAGATCGCCGGTCTCGAAGTCAAGCGCATCATCAACGAGCCCACCGCCGCGTCGCTGGCCTACGGCTTCGACAAGAAGGCCAACGAGAAGATCGCGGTCTTCGACCTCGGCGGCGGCACGTTCGATATCTCCATCCTGGAAGTCGGCGACAACGTCGTGGAAGTGCGCGCCACCAACGGCGACACCTTCCTGGGCGGCGAGGACTTCGACCATCGGATCATCGAGTACCTGGTGGACGAGTTCAAGAAGGAGAACGGCATCGACCTGTCCAAGGACCGCATGGCGTTGCAGCGGCTGAAGGAAGCCGCCGAGAAGGCCAAGCACGAGCTGTCCTCCTCCGTGGAGACCGAGGTCAACCTGCCGTTCATCACGGCCGACCAGAACGGTCCCAAGCACATGATGGTCAAGATCAGCCGCGGCAAGCTGGAGAAGCTCGTCGAGGACCTGGTGGACCGCACCGCCGAGCCGTGCCGCAAGGCCCTGAAGGACGCTGGCCTGTCCGCCTCCGACATCGACGAGGTCATTCTCGTCGGCGGTATGACCCGTATGCCCTTGGTCCAGGCGAAGGTGAAGTCCTTCTTCGGCAAGGAGCCCAACCGCTCCGTGAACCCGGACGAGGTCGTGTCCATGGGCGCGGCCATTCAGGGCGGCATCCTGGCCGGTGACGTCAAGGACGTCCTGCTCCTCGACGTGACCCCGCTGTCGCTGGGCATCGAGACCATGGGCGGCGTGATGACGCACCTGATCGAGCGTAACACGACCATCCCGACCAAGAAGTCCCAGGTCTTCACCACCGCGGCCGATAACCAGCCGTCCGTGTCCATCCGGGTTTTCCAGGGCGAACGCCCCATGTGCGCCGACAACAAGCTGCTCGGCAATTTCGAGCTGACCGGCATTCCGCCGGCGCCGCGCGGCGTGCCGCAGATCGAGGTCTCCTTTGACATCGACGCCAACGGCATCGTGCACGTCAACGCCAAGGACCTGGGCACCGGCCGCGAACAGTCCATCCAGATCACGGCCAGCTCCGGCTTGTCCGAGGACGAGATCAACCAGATGGTCAAGGACGCCGAAGCCCATGCCGACGAGGACAAGAAGAAGCAGGCGCTTATTGAGGTCCGCAACCAGGCCGACACCCTGGTCTACACCTCGGAGAAGTCCCTGCGCGACCTGGGCGACAAGGTCGATTCGACCCTGAAGGCGGACATCGAGAGCAAGATCGAAGCCGTCAAGAAGGCCCTTGAGACCGACGATCCCGATCAGATCAAGGCCCGCACCGACGAATTGGCCCAGGCTTCCCACAAGCTGGCCGAACAGCTCTACGCCCAGCAGAACGCCGAGAACGCCAACCCCGGCGGGGCGGCTGGCGCGGCCGGAGCCGACGCCGGAGCCTCCTCGGCCAAGGATGACGACGACGTGGTGGATGCCGACTACACCGAAGTCAAGTAGTTCGGCTTGCCTTCACAGGCCAAGCGAAGTATAGCATTACCCGGTCCGCACTATTGCGGGCCGGGTTTTTTTATCTGGTTGCGGCCTGCGGCCGTCGCCGAACCGACAATGCACTGAACCGCCCCATGAAAAACTCCACATACATCGTCAAGATAGCCGTCGCCCTGGTCCTGGTCGTCCTCGTGGCCTGGGGCTGCGCCCCTCGGACCCAACCCGTAAAAAGTGCGGATCTGCTGTCCACGCCCAATCTCCTGCTGGAGGCCGACGCCGCATGGCGGGCCGAACATTGGGAGGCCGTCGAGCTGTATTACGCCGCCGCCCTGGAACGTCCCGATCTGGTCAAGAGCGAACTGCCGACCCTCTACGTCCGGCTGGCCGAGGCCGCCTCGCAAAACGGCCATTACCATCAGGCGCGCATCGCCCTGGAGCAGTGGGCCAACATGGACACCACCGCCCTGGAACGGGCCGACTGGGAACGTCTCTATCTTGGGGCCATGGCCGCCCTGGGCAAGACCGAGCGGCTGCGAAACCACCTGCAGTGGGTCCTGGACGCCGCCAACGTGCCCTGGGAGACCAAGCAGGAAGTGGCCCTGTGGTACTCGGATTATTTCCGCGCCCACGACGACTCCCCCCGGGCTTTGGACGTACTCGACACGTTCTACGCCAAGGCCCCGGACGACCGGGCCCGGTCCCTGCTCGAGCACGCCTTTTCCCGGAAGCTGGCCGACATGGACGATACTCGGGTGGACGACCTGGCCAAGGCGGTCACCCCGGCCAATCAATGGCGTTTTCCCTATGCCCTGGCGGCTTTCGAGCGCGGTGTGCGCACGGCCTCGGACAAGGACGCATGGTCCGCTGACTGGCGTACCCTGCGCGACTTGGCCTCATCGAGCGAACTGGCCGATCCCCTCCCGTTGCGGAACAAACTGGCCGAGCTTGAGGCGCGCTTCGGCGTGCCGCGCATCGGTCTGGCTCTGGCCTTGCCCGTGACCGGACCCTATGCCAAGGTGGGCGTGAAGATCCTGCGCGGTGCCGGGCTGGCCCAATGGCGGTTGGCCCAGGAAGGCGTGGATGTGGATCTCAGGGTGATCAACACCGAGGCCCCCGGCTGGGAAACCCGGTTGGCCCAGTTGCCGAGCCATTTCACTGTGGTCGGCGGCCCGCTTCGCATCGACGCCTTCAAGCGGTTGTATGAAGCCGGTTCCCCGGCCGACGGGGTGTTCCGGAAGCGCGCCGTGTTCGCCTTCCTGTCTTCCCTGGGCGATCTGACCGAGGGGCGCGACGCCTGGCGGTTCTTCACCAGCCGCAACGATGAAGTGCGCAGCCTGGTCCACCTGACCGTGGACAAGCTCGGCATCACCGACCTGGCCGTCTTCTACCCCGAGGAGAAATTCGGCCGAACCATGGCGCAGACCTTTTACGGCGAGGCCGCACCGCTGGGCGGGCGGATCAAGGGCATGCAGTCCTATCCGCCGCACGCGCTCAAGCAGTGGACCCACCGCGTGGGCAAGCTCCTGAACGTGCCCGCCGATTTCAGCGACAACAAGGACGTGCCCCTGCCCATGCCGGACTTCGGAGCCGTGTTCATCCCGGACGGCTGGCGTCAGGCCCAGACCCTGCTGCCCAATTTCTTTTTCTATGAGGGCGACCAACTGGTCTTTCTCGGCCCCGGCCTGTGGAGCCGGGCGCTGGACGACACCCGCAACGTGGACGAGCATTACTACCGGCTGGCGGTCTGCCCCGGCGCGTGGTGGGACGGTTCCGACGGCGGGCGGACGCTCCAGGCGGCCCTGACCGAAGAAGGGCTGGGACAGGCCGATTTCTGGGTCGCGCTGGGCTACGACTTTTTGCGTTTCGCCGGGAAGCTCGGCACCCTGCCCACGTCCTGGAACAGTGATCTGGTCAATAAGCGCATCCACGCGGCCGAGCACATGGACTTCAGCATGGCCCCCATGACCTGGGACACGAACGGCATGGCCAGCCAGAACCTGTACCTGTTCACCCCGGCGGCCAACGGCAAGCGCATCGTGGATCCCGAAAAGTTCGCCGAGCGCATCGCCCGGGCCCGGGCCCGGCGTGAGAAGCGCATGGAAAATTACGAGAAGCGGCTGGAGGAGGCGGGCACTCCCGTCGCCAGCCCCGATCTGCCGTCGGCCCCTTAGGCGGCGCATAAAGGAGATTCCCTATGAAAATCAGTCCCGAAGAAGTGGCCAAGGTCGCCAAGCTTTCCCGGCTCGACCTGCCCGAGGACAAGCTGGAACTGTTCGCTGGACAGCTCGGCGATATCCTTGCCTACATGGACAAGCTCGGCGAGCTCGATACGGACGACGTGGCCCCCCTGTACAGCCCGGTCCAACACACCACGGTGCTGCGCCGGGACGAGGTGCGCAAGGACTACCGGCGCGAGGAGATCCTGGCCAATGCTCCGAAACAGGACGGCCAGTTCTTCATTGTTCCGCGCATTGTGTAATATTTTGTAATAATTCAGGATTGATTAATGTCTGAACTGCATACGAAGACTCTTTCCGAGATCGCGGCCCTGCTGCAAGGCAAAGACGTGACGGTTGTCGAGGTGGTCAAGCACTGCCTGGACCGTATCGAGGCCACCGAGCCCAAGGTCAAGGCGCTCATCACGGTCATGGGCGACGAGGCGCTGCAACGGGCCGAGGCCCTGGACGCGGCCGGACCCGACGCGTCCAAGCCGCTGTGGGGCGTGCCCATCGTCCTCAAGGACCTTCTGACCACCAAGGGTGTCAAGACCACCTGCGGATCAAGGATCCTGGAGAATTTCGTGCCCTTCTACGACGCCACGGCCGTGGCCAGGTTGGAGGAGGCCGGCGCCGTGTTCATCGGCAAGGCCAACATGGACGAGTTCGCCATGGGCTCCTCCACCGAGAATTCCGCCTTCTTCATGACCGCCAACCCCTGGGACGTGGAGCGCGTGCCCGGCGGGTCCTCGGGCGGCTCCGGGGCCACGGTGGCGGCGGGGCAGTGCTTCGGCGCGCTCGGCACCGACACCGGCGGGTCCATCCGCACCCCGTCGTCCTTCTGCGGCATCGTCGGGCTCAAGCCCACCTACGGGCGCATCTCCCGCTTTGGGCTCATCGCCTACGGCTCGTCCCTGGACCAGATCGGGCCCATGACCCGATCCGTGGAGGACGCCGCGCGTCTGCTTCAGGTCATGGCCGGACACGATCCCAAGGATTCCACGTCCGTTGACGTAGAGGTCCCGGACTACCTGGCGGCCCTGGGCCGCGAGGACCTCAAGGGCGTGCGTATCGGCCTGCCCGAGGAGTACTGGGGCGCGGGGCTGGATGAGGAAGTCAAGGAAGCCTGCGCGGGCGCGGTGGACGAGATGCGCAAGCTCGGGGCCGAGACCGTGCCGGTCAAGCTGGCCCTGACCGAGTACGCCATCGCCACCTACTACATCATCGCCATGGCCGAGGCTTCGTCCAACCTGTCGCGCTTCGACGGTGTGCGGTTCGGCTACCGCAACACCAAGGCCGAGGAACTGATCGACATGTACACCGCCAGCCGCACCGAAGGGTTTGGCGACGAGGTCCAGCGCCGTATCATCATGGGTACCTACGTGCTTTCCAGCGGCTACTACGACGCCTACTACAACAAGGCCGCCAAGGTCCGCCGACTGCTGCGCCAGGATTTCGACAAGGCGTTCGAACAGTGCGATCTCATCGCCGGTCCGGTCTGCCCGACCACGGCCTTCGTCAAGGGCGACAAGGCCGACCCGTTGCAGATGTACCTCATGGACATCTTCACCATTTCCGCGAACCTGGCGGGCATCCCGGCCATGTCCCTGCCCGTGGGCCTGGGCAAGGATTCGGCCATGCCGGTGGGGCTGCAACTCATGGGCCCGGCCTTCTGCGAGGCGGACATGCTCTCCGTGGCCGAGCGCCTGGAGCGCGTCCTGCCGCCCCTGTCCATGCCCGAGTTGTAGGGGCGGACGCGAGCAATGCAAAGCCGGTCCCGGACAGATGTCCGGGACCGGCTTTTTTGTTTTGGAACGCTGAGGCCGTGCCGGTGCGATTACGGCATGTCGTACTTGGTGGGCCCGTTGCGGTACTGGGTTTCGCCGAGCCAGCCGGAGGGGTAGCCCACGGGGATGGCGTCGCGGTCGGGCAGGTTGATGTAGCCATCCGAATATTTGGCGAACAGGGTGTAGGTCAGCTTCTTCCAGGCGTCGAGCGTCTTGGCCGCCGTCTTCATGCCGAAGTCCGTGACCATGCGTCGCTGCTCGGCCTCCGGCTGGCCCGCCACGGCCTTGTCCAGGGCCGGGATCGCGGCCAGGGCGTCGGCCTCCAGGGCGCGCTGCGCGGGTTGGATGTCCACTTTGGTCATGCGCTGGAAGTTCAGGCGCGACCAGTTGGCCAGGAGGTTGAAGGCCCACCAGGCCGAGGCCGGGTCGTATCGCTGCGGGGAGCCGGTCTGGTAGGACTTGGGCAGTTGCGTGGCCTTGGCGAAGAACGGGGCGAAGACCGTGGTGGAGGAGACGTCCGGGCCAAACCAGACCAGTCCCTTGGTCATGTCCGGGGCGTCGGGCCGGGTCTGGCAGACGAAGGTGTATCCCTGGTAGAAGACCGAGATGGCCCGTTCCCATGCGCCGTAGAACTTCTTTTCCTTGTCCACGTTGTTCTGGTTGCCGTCGTAGGGGCCGACAAAACGGTGCGGATCGCCGTAGGGCCCGGCGGCCACGCCCTTGGTCAGGTCGAACGGCGTGCCCTCGTAGTGGTCGCGGTACAGGGCGAAGACGTCGGTCACGGCCAGCTTTTTCCGGGGCGGGATGGAGAACGGATAATCACGGGTGTAGGTGTCCTTGACCCACGGGGACAGGCCGAGGTCGGGGTTGACCCGGTCCATGGCCCGCCAGACGCGGCGCAGGGAATAGTAGGGGTGGTTGTACTCGCCGGGGCTGACCGCGCGCAGCCAGTCCACGGGCCCCTGTCTGGTCTCGTCCCACCAGCCGAGCTTCCGCAGGCCGGGGATGAGCAGCTTGGAGTATCGGAAGTTGTCCGGGTCGTCCTTGACCACGTCGCGGATGCGGAAGGTGTTGGCGGCCACGAAGTATTCTCCGTCGGGCACGCGCTGGGCCACCCAGGCCGAGTGGTACTTGGCGTCGGGCAGGGCGCACATCTCGAAGACCCAGGCCTCCTTTTGGTCGCCCACCAGTAGGGTCTCGCCGGTGGAGAAAAAGCCGTACTCGTCGATGAGCGCGCCCATGAGCTTGACCGCTTCGCGGGCCGTGGCGCAGTTCTCAAGGGCTATGCGCGACAGCTCCGCGCTGTAGAAGATGCGTTGCGGCATCCCGTTTTTGCCCTTGCGGCCGGGGCGGGGCTCGTAATTGGCCCCGTTGGTGCATTCGCCCATCATCAGGTTCTTTTCGTTCATGATCCCGTAGTTGCCGTCGAAGTAGGCGAATGAGGTCTCCTGCCGTCTGCCGAGCAGCTTCCAGATGCGCTCATAGGGGATCTTGGCCAGGTATGGGGTGGGCTTGAAGCCGGGCGTGTCGTACCCCGGTCCCCGGTCGCCGGTGACGATGCGCGGGTAGCGGTAGGCGTCGGAGAATATCTTGCGCTCCCCTTCCTGTTTTCGGGCCGGGACGAAGATGATCCGCTGGTCGCCCAACTCGTCGTCGTCCGAATGAGCGACCAGCATGGACTCGTCGGCGCTGGCCCCGGGAGTGACGATCATGGTGGTGCAGGCCAGGGCCGATGGAATCGCGAGCAGGGTGGCCAGGCATAAAATTGCGGCCGCAAGGGCGGGGGATTTCATGGAAGACTCCTTGATGATGTTCCGAAAACCGTGCCGATCGTATCATCGTCCCGGGATACCACCATATTATAATATCTTTCCATTTCCTCCCCGGTTTCGTAGGATGCCGCACATGATGAACCGGGGGTATGTCTCATGACCATAGCCGTGGCCGTGTCGGGCGGCATGGACAGCCTGCTCGCGCTCACCCTGCTCAAGGAGCGGGGTGAGTCGCTCATGGCCGTGCACGGCCATTTCCTGCCGCCGAATCCCGGCTGGGAGCGGGTGGCCCGGGGTCTGACCGAGGTCTGCGATATCCTGGGCGTGCCCTTCCATGCCCTCGACCTGCACGAATCCTTCGACGACCGGGTGATCAAACCGTTTGTGGCCGAGTACAAGGCCGGGCTGACGCCCAATCCGTGCGCCATGTGCAACCCGCGCATGAAGTTCGGGGTGCTTTTCGACGCGGCCCGCAACCTCGGGGCGGACCGGCTGGCCACGGGGCATTATGTCAGCATGCGGGACCGGGAGCAGGGGCGCATGCTGGTGCGCGGCGAGGACGCGGCCAAGGACCAGAGCTATTTCCTGTCCATGGTTCCGGTGGAAAAGCTGCGCCTGGCCGAGTTTCCTCTGGCCGGGACGTTCAAGCGGGACGTGCCAGCCATGCTCAAGGCCCACGGATTGACCCCGCCGCTGCCGTCCGAGAGCCAGGAGATCTGCTTCGTGCCGGACGATGACTACCAGCACTTTTTGACCGCGCGCTGCGATATGCCCGGTCCGGGCCCGACAGCCCTCCCGGACGGACGGGTCATCGGCGCGCACCGGGGGTTGTGGCGGCACACCCAGGGCCAGCGGCGCGGTCTGGGTATAGCCTGGTCCGAGCCGCTCTACGTCCTGGACAAGGATGTGTCCGCGAATACCCTGATAGTGGGCCCCCGGGAGCATCTGGCCGCCAGGGGATGCGTGGCCGGGCAGGTCAATCTCATGTGCCCGGCGGAGTCCTGGCCCGAGACCGTGCTGGTCCAGACCCGCTACCGGCAGAAGGCCAAGCCCGCCTCGGTGCGGCTGACCGGAGGGCGGCTGTATTTCGATTTTCTGGAACCGCACACCCGGCCCACGCCCGGCCAGGTGGCCGCGGTCTTTGACGACGCCGGAACCGTGCTCGGCGGCGGGATCATCGAGGAAGCCCTGTAGCTACCAGTCGCGGTTGCGTTCCAGCCGTTCATCAAGATCCCGGTTGAATCCGTCGCGCCGTTCCCTGTTCATGGCCTTGTGGATTTCCTCGGCGGTCAGTTCCGGCTTTTTCTCCAGATAGGCGGCCATGCGTTGCACCGCGCTGGTGGCCCGGTAATAAAGGGGTTCCCGATAGGTTTTGAGCAGTCCGAACCCCGTTTCGCGCTGGTCCAGATAGATGAGCGTGAGGCCGAGATAGTAGGTAGAGTCGGGCAGGTCCGGGTATTTTTCGAGAGTGTCGGTGAAGATTTTTCGGGCCGCTTCGAAATTTCCGTCGTTCAATTGCTTGATTCCGGCCTTGTTGTTGAGATAGGCCTCGTTCGGGCCATTGTTCAGGAAGTCGCCGGAACTGTTCAGGGCGATGCCGAACCCGCCAACGCCCACGCCTACCGAGGTCGAGCCCGTTCCCACGCCGACGCCCACCCGGGTGCCGCCCGTGCCCACGCCCACGCCGAGGGAGGTGCCCACGCAGGCCGTCGGCAACAGGGAGGCCAGCAGGGTGACGAGCAGGACGGCCGACAGTCGGGCCGGAGGGCGGGGCGCGGTGCCGGATCGGCGGGGAACGGCAGTGGTTTGCTTCATGGGGGACTCCTCGGCTATGCTGTATGAAATTTTTTATAAATCGGACAGGCGAATCCTAGCATGACAACCTTCCATACCGCCACCCTGGGCTGCAAGATCAACCAGTACGAGACGCGCTCCATTGCCGAGGCCTGGACCGGGCGGTCGGCCGTTGAGGTGGCGGACCCGCGCGAGGCGGACCTCATCCTGGTCAATTCCTGCGCCGTGACCGCCAATGCCGTGGCCGATCTGCGCCAGGCCGTGCGTCGCTTTCACCGCGACAACCCCGAGGCCGGGATCATCATCACCGGGTGCGCGGCCCAAGTCCTGCCCGACGAACTGGTGCAGCTTCCCGGCGTGATCCGGGTGGTGGCCCAGGCGGACAAGGCCCGGCTGCTGGACGGCCCCGAGGCGGGCGGGGAGGAATCGGGGCTCGACGGGGAAAAACCGGGATTCGCGCCCTTTTCCATCACCGGCTACGGTCGGGCCCGGGCCGTGGTCAAGGTCCAGGACGGCTGTTCCCATTTCTGCACCTACTGCATCGTGCCCCTGACGCGCGGCCGATCCGTGAGCCGCGACATGGCCGAGGTGGAGGCCGAGGTGTCCCGGCTGCTCGGGGCGGGATTCCGCGAATTCATCCTGAGCGGCATCAACCTGCGCCATTTCGGGCGAGATCTCCCCGGCAAGCCGGACTTCTGGGACCTGGTGGCCCGCTTGGAGAAGACGTTCGCCCTGGACTGGGCCGGGCGGGCGCGTCTGCGCATCTCCTCCGTGGAGCCGGGGCAGTTGACCGACAAGGCGCTCGACGTGCTCGGCGCGTCCCGACTGGTCTGCCCGCAACTGCACCTGTCCCTGCAAAGCGGCGACTCGGATGTGCTCAAGGCCATGGGGCGCGGCCATTATTCGCCGCAATCCGCCGTGGACTTCATGGAGCGGCTGAAGCCCCGTTGGCCGGTCATGGGATTGGGGGCGGACTTGATCACCGGGTTCCCGGGCGAGACCGAGTCCCAGTTCGAGCATACCCTGGAATTGTGCCGGGCCCTGCCGCTGACCTACGGCCATGTCTTTCCTTATTCCGAACGTCCCGGCACTCGCGCGGCGGACCTGCCCGGCGCGGTTGACGTGGCGGTGCGCAAGGAGCGCGCGGCCCGACTGCGCAAGCTGGTCGGCCGAAAAAAGACGACCTTTCTGCAACGGCTCCTGACCCTGCCGCATCTCGACGTTCTGGTTCAGGATGCGCGCGGGCGCGGGGTGTCCGAGTATTACGCGGCCTGCCGCTTCGAGGAATCGCCGGGCGTCCCCCCGCGTTCTCTGGCCCGGGCGCGCCCCGTGCGCGTGGACAAGGGCGTGGTCGTGGTCGAGCCCTTGGAGGCGGTGGCATGAGCACGCCCAGGACACCCGATCCGGGGATGCTGGTCATCTCCGTGCTGAGCGCGGATTGGTCCGCGTTCTGGCCCGGGGTGAGCGCGGAGCTTGAACAGCGGTTCGGCCCGTTCTCGGCCTCGGAGCCGTTTCCCTTCGTCGAGACCGAATATTACGACGAGGAACTGGGGACTCCCATCACCCGGCGGCTCGTCGCCTTCGAGGAACTGCGCCCGCTCGGTGATTTGGCCGACATCAAGCTGTGGACCAACGCGGTGGAGCAGCGCTTCGCCCAGGACGGGCGGCGGCTGTTCAACCTGGACCCGGGCTTCCTGACCCTGCAATCCCTGGTCCTGGCCACGGGCAAGAATTTTTCCCACCGCGTTTATCTCAAGGACGGCATCTGGGCGGACTTGACCCTCATGTGGCAGCGCAAGCGGTGGGTGGATTTTCCCTGGACCTTCCCGGATTACGCGGGCGAGGCCATGAAAACGCGGCTGACAAAGCTGCGCCTGTCGTATAAAAACAAGCTCAGCAAGCCGCAAACGTGACGTTTTCGCGCAATACGCGGCTCCCAACCATAAGGAAAGATATATGCCAGTTAGCATGACCGGCTTTGGCCGGTTCGAGACCAATGAACACGCCTGGACGCACGTCTGGGAGATCAAGAGCGTCAACGGCAGGTTTTTGGACGTCAAATGGCGCATGCCCAGCTCCCTGCGTTCCCTGGAGAACGGCTGGGAGCGCATCGTGCGCACCTACGCCTCGCGCGGCCGGGTGGACGTTTCCCTGAACCTTGAGGTTCTGGACGCCGGAGTGCTCGGCGTGTCCTTCAACGAAACCATGGCTACGGCCATGATCAGCCAGATGGAGAAGCTGGCCGAGGCCCGGGGCGAGATCTTCAACCCGGATTATAATCGGCTCCTGGCCATGCCGAACCTGTGGCGCGACAACTCCAACGAGCCCGATCCAGGGCTGGCCGAAAGCCTGAACAAGGGCCTGGAAGCGGCGCTCAAGAACTGGGTGGATGCCCGCGCCCGGGAAGGCGAGGCCCTGGTGGCCGATCTGAAGGCCCGCATGATCACCTTGCGGGAGCTGGCGGACAAGGTCCGCGAGCGCGTTCCGGAGATTTTGGAGGCCAAGAAGGCCGGGCTGCGGCAGCGCATCACCGACATGCTGGACTCGGCCAACGTCGAATTTTCCGAGGACCGCATGCTCCAGGAGGTGGCCTACCTTACGGACAAGCTCGACGTGTCCGAGGAATTGACCCGTCTGGACGCTCATCTGGAACGGCTGTCCGAAGTCCTTGCAGAGAAGGACGACGTGGGCAAGAAGCTCGATTTCCTGGTTCAGGAGACCTTCCGCGAGATCAACACCTGCGGCAACAAGGCCCAGGACACCGAGGTCAGCCGGTTGGTGGTGGATTTCAAGGCGGAGCTGGAACGCTGCCGCGAACAGGTGCAAAACATCGAGTAGGTGCGCATGCAGAAACAGGGATTACTCAACGTCGGTTTCGGCAATTTCGTGGTGCTTGACCGGGTTATTTCCATCGTCAATCCATCCAGTGCGCCCATGCGGCGTCTGCGCGAGGACGCCCGCGCAGACGGGCGGCTTATTGACGCGACCCAGGGTCGCAAGACTCGGGCGATCATCGTCACCGACTCCAACCACGTTGTCTTGTCCGCCATTCAGGCCGAGACCATCGGGCAGCGGTTCAGCGCGGACGAGGGGGAATAGGTGACCTTTGACGATCATACGTTCCGGCTGGGGCAGGTCCTGGTGGTCTGCGCCCCCAGCGGCACGGGCAAGAGCACGCTCATCGCCATGTTGCGCGAGGAATACCCGGACTTCGGCTTTTCCATTTCCTACACCACCCGCGCCCCGCGCGGCACGGAACAGGACGGCCGGGAATACCACTTCGTGTCCCGCGATACCTTCGTGGCCATGCGCAGCAGGGGAGCTTTCTGCGAATGGGCCGAGGTCCACGGCAACTTCTACGGCACGGCCACCAAGCCGGTGGAGGAGATGCTGCACCGGGGGCGGGATGTGCTCTTCGACATCGATGTCCAGGGTGCCAAGCAGCTCAGGAAGACCTTTTACAAGGGTACCTTCGTCTTTCTGCTTCCGCCGTCCCGCGAGGAACTGGTCCGCCGTCTCAAGGGGCGCGGCACCGACTCCGAGGAGTCCATCGCGAAAAGGCTGGCCAATGCCTCTGGCGAACTGGCCCAGGCCGAGTGGTTCGATTACTGGGTGGTCAACGACGATCTGAACGAGGCCTACAGTGAGCTCAAGGCTGTCTATCTGGCCGGGAAGTGCAAGCCGTCGCTGCGCCCCGGCATTCTGGACAACATTATGAGGACGTGGGAAAACGATGGCTGAACTCGTTGTTGCACTGGATTTTAGAGACGCCGGGCAGGCGCTGGACATGGCTCGTACTCTGCGGGGCGTGGTCCCGTGGATGAAGGTCGGCCTGGAACTGTTCACGGCCGAGGGGCCCCGGGTCATCTGCGGACTCAAGGAGTTGGGCTTCAAGATCTTTTTGGATCTGAAATTCTTCGACATCCCCAATACGGTACAGGGCGCGGTGCGTTCGGCGGCGAGCCTGGGCGTGGACATGGTCAGCATCCACGCCTTGGGCGGCGAACGCATGGCCAGGGCGGCCATGGACGGATGCGCCGAGGGCGTGGTCTCCGGGCAGACGCCGCCCCTGGTTCTGGCCGTGACCATGCTGACCAGCATGGCGGCGGGCGACCTGCCCGTGGAGGGCGCTCCCGAACCCTCGGAGATGGTCCTTGACCTGGCTGTGAAAGCCAAGCAATATGGCTTAAATGGAGTGGTCTGCTCCGGCCTGGAGGTGGAGCGGATCAAAGCGGCTTGCGGGAGTTCGTTCGCCTGCCTGACCCCCGGTATTCGCCCGGCTTCAGCCGAGGCCGGTGATCAGCGGCGGGTGGTTACTCCGGGGGACGCGGTTCGCAACGGGTCGGACTTTCTGGTGGTGGGTAGGCCGGTGACAAGGGCCGAACGGCCCGAAGCAGTGGCCCGGGCGATCATCGAGGAGATGGACCGGGCTCAATAGGAGCGTTGGATGGCCGAACAGGAGCAGGGTGCCGAATCTCGGCACGAGATAGTCCGGGATGGAGCGGAGAAGATCATGGGGGTCTTCTCCACACAGACCGTGGCCAAGGTCGGCACGGGGACCACGCAGCGCAAGACGATCCAGAAGACTTACTGGGACGCCGAGGAACTCGACACCGGCGAAATTTCCGTCCAGCCCCTGAACCGCAACTACGTGCCGTCCGGCCCCAAGCGCAGTATTCCGCGCGATGATTTCCTGACCAAGTTTAATCCCGAGCCGGAATTCTACGTCTCCACGGTCTACCCGGCCATCAAGGAGATGGACGGGGCCATCGTGCGCGGCGAAAAGCATCGCGAACGCGGCGCGGCCTATTCCGCCGAGTTCGAATACCAGCAGGCCATGGCCATTGACGAGGATAACGTCCGTGCCAATTTCGGCCTGGGGCTGACCTACCTCGACCGGGGCGACCAGACCAAGGCCAACGACATTTTCGAGCGACTGGTGGGGCTTGAAGCGGCCTTCGCCCCCGAGCATAAACACCTGTTCAACGATTTCGGCATCAACATGCGCAAGAACAGGATGTACGATCAGGCCCTGCAGTATTACCTTCGGGCCGAGCAACTGGTCCAGAACGACGAGCATCTGTTCCACAACATCGCCCGCTGCTACTTCGAGAAGGGGAACATCGAGGGGTGCAAGAAATATCTGCTCAAGAGCCTGGAGCTGAATCCGAACCTTGAAGCGAGTCTTAAATTTTGGGCCTTTCTCAAGGAAAAGGGATACGTGTCCAAGGACGAGGGCGCGGACGTGCGGGAGGCCAAGCCCGCCGCGCGCACCAGGAGTGATGCCAAAGCGGCGGACGGGGAAAAGCCGGTCCCGGCCGCGCCTATCAAGCTGGATTGAGGCGTCCGGTGAGTCGCCGGTCGGCTCGGGGCAGGAGTGTTCATGAATCAGGACAAGATCCAGGGTTTTCTTCAGGAACTGCCGCTCATGCGCGAGGACCTGCCATTCTCGCCCGAGGTTTTGAGCCGGCTGTTTATCCAGACGGGCAACGGCTCCCTGGCCTCCATGGAGGACGTGGGAGAAACCCTGAGCCGGGATCAGGGGCTGACCGCCCGTATCCTGAAGCTGGCCAATTCCGCCTATTACGGGCTCCAGGCCGCAGTCTTGTCCGTGCCGCGCGCGGCCGCTGTTCTGGGCATGGCCGAAATCCGCAACATCGTCCTGGCGCTCGGCGTGGACGGCCTGACCAAGCGTTATCCCATGCCCGAGGATTTTGACCTCGGCCGCTACTGGACCCATCAGTTCATGGTGGCCATGGTGGCCAAGGAACTGTCCGACATGACCGACGTGGGCAAGCCGGAAAATCTGTTCACTTCCGGGTTGCTCCATGATTTCGGCAAGTTGGTCATGGCCTTGAAACGGCCCGAGGACTGGGCCGCCATCCGTGAGCTGGCCGAGAGCGAGGAACTGGCGGACAGTGACGCGGAGGAAAAATACTGGAGCCTTGACCACGCAGTCATCGGCGCGCTCGTGTTGCGCTCCTGGGATCTGCCCGCCGCACTGGTGGAACCGGTTAACTGGCACCATTCGCCGGACCTGTCGCCGGAATTCTCCAGCGAGGCCAACGTCATCAGCCTGGCCGACAGCGTGGTCCATGCCGTGGACGACCCGGACGGGCGTTACGGGGAGCGGGTGGACGAGCTTTGCCAGGCCGTGGACGTGGACATGGACGACCTTATGGAAGTCGCCGAGGAGTTGGTTGACTCGGACGACATCGAACAATTCGTGAACATACTCTCCTGACCACACGGGATCATCATCTTGCCTTGCATCTGGAAACCCCGCAACGAGGGGACCGCGCCGTCGTCGGCATCGGCCATGGCCGAGGAACTGAACGTATCACCGCTCATTGTGGAAATCCTCTGGAACCGGGGGTTGACCGACGTGGGCGAAATGGATCGCTTTTTGAGTCCGCTGCTCCGGCATATGGCCAACCCGGCCGAGGTGCCCGGCCTGACCGAGGCCGCCGAGACCATCGCCCGGGGACTGGACGAGGGCCGCCAGCTCGCGGTCTGGGGCGATTATGACGTGGACGGCATTACGGCCACGGCGGTCATCAAGGAATTCTTCGCCCTGCGCGGCCGGGAGGTCCTGCACCACCTGCCCAACCGCATGGAGGAAGGGTACGGCATGAACGTGCCCGGCGTGGAGGCACTTCACGCCCAGGGGGCGACCCTGCTTTTGACCGTGGACTGCGGTATCTCGGACCTCGCGCCCGTGGCCCGCGCCCGCGAACTGGGCATGACCGTGGTGGTCACGGACCATCACCTGCCCGGCGAGACCCTGCCCGAAGCCCATGCCGTGTGCGATCCGCGCCTCGGAGAGGGCGGGTCGTGCGACGACTTGGCCGGGGTGGGCGTGGCTTTCATGCTCGTGGTCGCCCTGAACCGGCTGTTGCCCGGCGAGCCCGTGGATGTGCGCCCGCTTCTCGACTTGGTGGCGCTGGGAACTATTGCGGACATCGTCCGGCTGACCGGCCAGAATCGTATCCTGGTCAAGAACGGTCTGCTGGTCATCAAGGAAGCCCGGCGGCCCGGCATGGCGGCGCTGAAAGTGGTCAGCGACTATGCCCGCCAGGCAGAGCTGGGGGCGGGGCAAATCGGCTTCCATCTGGCTCCGAGGATCAATGCGGCCGGACGCATGGGCGACCCGGAAAAGGCGCTCAACCTGCTGCTGGCCAAGGATTTCGACACGGCCATGCCCATTGCCGAGGAACTCGACGCCATCAACATGGAGCGCCGCCGCCAGGAGCAGGAGATCGCGGACGAGGCCCTGGCCCAGGCCGAAACCATGCGCCGTATGGCCGGACTGGTCCTGTTCGCGGATCACTGGCATCCGGGCATCATCGGCATCGTGGCCTCGCGCGTGGCGGAAAAATACTACCGCCCCACAATGCTGCTTTGTGCGCCCGACGGCCCCGAAGGACTGCTCAAGGGCTCGGGCCGGAGCATACCAGAGTTCAATCTTCATGACGGGCTGGCCTCGGTGGCCGATGTGCTTGCGGGGTTCGGCGGCCACGCCCAGGCCGCCGGGCTTTCTCTCAAGCCCGAGAATCTCGCCGTCCTGCGCGAGCGGTTCAACGACCACGTGATCGAGACCCTTGGAGCCGAACCGCTCACGCCGACCCTCAAGCTCGATCACGAACTGGCATTTTCCAACATCAACAACACCCTGCTCAAGGAGCTGGAATTGCTCCAGCCCTTCGGCATGGGCAACCCCGAGCCGGTCTTTGCCACCAAGCCGGTACGCGTGGCCGAGCACGCCCTGTTCGGCCGGGAAGGCGAACACGTCAAGCTCGTCCTGGAAGACGAAACGACCGGCACCAAGCTGCCGGGCAAGGCGTGGCGTATGGCCGACACCCTGACCCGCGCGGTGCACGGCAAGACCATGCGCTTTGCCTTCACCCCCAAGATCGACCGCTTCCGGGGCATTCCGAGCATCGACCTGCGCATTCGGGATTGGATCTTTTAGCCGTCAGGGAAAGGAAATCGGAAGGAAAAGGCCGACGCGATGACAACATCGCGTCGGCCTTGCCGTTTCATTCCCTCGCGCGCCGTTTAAACGAAGTCCGCCGCATTGTAGCTCGACCGCACCAGAGGGGCGCTGAACATGTGGCGGATGCCGCGTTTTTTGCCTTCCTCGGCATATCGGTCGAAGACCTCGGGTTCCACGTATCGCTTGACCATGGGGTGTTGGCGGCTGGGCTGCATGTACTGGCCGATGGTCACGATGTCGCAGTCGATGGCCGCGAGATCGTCCAGCACGGTCAGAATTTGTTCGTCCGTTTCGCCCAGGCCGACCATGATTCCGGACTTGGTCGGGATGTCCGGGCGTGAGCGCTTGGCGTTTTCCAACACGGTCAGGGACTGGCGGTAGTCGGCCTGGGGTCGGATGTCCCCGTACAGGACCGGCACGGTCTCCAAGTTGTGGTTGAGCACGTTGGGCCCGGCGTCGAGCACGGTTCCGAGCGCCGCCTCGTCGCCCTGGAAGTCCGGGATGAGGACTTCCACGGTGCAGCGGGGCATGGCCTCGCGTACGGCCCGGATGGTCGCCGCGAAGTGCGCGGACCCGCCGTCCGGGAGGTCGTCGCGGGTGACCGAAGTGATGACTACGTGTTTGAGCGCGAGCCGTCTTGCGGCCTCGGCCACGCGGGCCGGTTCGGTCGGATCCAGCGGTTCCATGTCCCCGGAGGCGATGTTGCAGAAGGCGCAGTTGCGCGTGCAGATGGCCCCCATGATCAGGAACGTGGCCACATTCTTGGAGAAACACTCCCATTTGTTGGGACATTTGGCGGATTGGCAGACCGTGTTCAGGTTGAGGTCGCCGATGAGCTCCGAGGTGTTGGAGAAGTTCTCGTTACTCGGCAGCTTGACCCGCAGCCACGGCGGAATCCGCAAAGGCTTTTGCAAAGGCTCGCTTGAAGACATCCTTGACTTCCTCCATGTCTATGTCCCGTCCGGCTTCGGCGGACAGGGAGGTGGGCACCGCGCCTTGGATGCCGCACAGGGTTATGGCGTTGAACAGGCTGACGTCGCGGGCCACGTTCAGGGCCAGACCATGGTAGGTCACCCAGTGGCGCACGCCGATGCCCATGGAACATATCTTGCGGGTTTCGTCCACCCAGACGCCGGGGTGCTTGGGCCGCCGTATGGTTTCAACCCCGAAGTGCGCACAGGTGTCCATGACCGCCTGTTCCATGTCGTGGAAGAATTCGCGCATGCCGCCGGGGCGCTTTTCCACCCGCCAGATGGGGTAGGCCACCAACTGTCCGGGGAAGTGGCAGGTGATGTTCCCGCCGCGCGTGGTCTGGACCAGCTCGATGCCGTGGGCGTCCAATTGCTCCGGGTTCAGGTGCAGGTTCTCGATACCGCCCTGGCGGCCCAGGGTGATGACCTTGGGGTGCTCCAACAGGAACAGGGTGTTCGTCCGTTCGCCGGCGGTCACGGCTGCCAAGGCCTCAAGTTGCAGGGTCTCGGCGTCTTTGTAGCCGATAAGCCCGAGATCGACGATCTTCATTTCGTGTTCTGGCCCTTGTAGGGGAGGATGAGCGCCTTGGACTTGAGATCCGTCCGGGGGTTGGACGGCCAGTCGGGCGCGAAGATTTGGCCCGGGAACAGGGGCCGGGTCCCGGGTGCGTATTCGAGCAAGGTCAGCCCCCGGTCGGAGCAGGCATACTGCCCCTTGCCGCCATGCAGCTTGAACGGTTCGGACACGGTCCGGACCAGCCCCCGGTGCGCTGCGCCACCGGGCGAAAAGTAGAGGAAGTTGAGGGACACATTGTCCTTTTCCAGGGACGCCTCGGCGGACACGGCTTCCAGCCAGTCGGGCGCGCCCTTGGTGGAGAAGTTGAAGTGGCACCATGGCCCCTGGCCCATGGCGGGCATGGGACATTCGCCCGCGTGCGGGCAGGGCGCGATGGGCTTGCAGCCCTTTTCCAGGAACTGGGCTCGCATCTCGGCCATGATTCGTCCGGCCAGCCGTACGCCGGTTTCCACCACCAGGATGCGGCCGGTCTCCTTGGTGGCTCCGACCATGTGTGCGGCCAGCTTTTCCGCCTGAGGCCGGGTCGCCCGGCCGGACCAGTCCAGTTCGTTGAAGGCGTTGGCGGCCATGAGCAGGTCCGCTTTGTCGCGGAGGTGCTCCGTGAATCCGCCCTTGACCGTCTTGATGCGCCAGGGCGAATCCTTGCCCGCCAGGGCCTGGAAGAGCTTTACGCCCGTCTGCATGCTCTTGGGCGCGATGTCCACGCAGGTGAAGGACAGCCGCCGGGTGCGCAGGTGCGGCCGGGCCATCCACAGGGCCAGGACCGTGGTCAGCGGACCGGTGCCGAGATCGGCCACTTGGCCGTCCTCCGGGATGTCCAGCTCCAGGCCGGTGAACAGGCGGGAGAGGCGGAACAGGTTCCAGGGCAGGAAATAGTAAAGGTACGGCGACAGGAACTTCGCGTCCGTCATGTATTCCTTGCGTCGCGTGGACCGTTCGTTGGTCAGGCTGCGCGACATATCGCGGATGTCGTACTTGAGCTGGTCGCGGTGCTTGCCCTTCAGCGGCCAGACGTCCTTGAGGATAGTCACGAAGCGGGCGAGTTGCTCGCAGTTGTCCTCGGTCAAATTGGGAAACAGGCCGTCAATCGACATAGCGGAAACGCATCCTCTTGATAAATTGGTCGCCGAAATCGGCATCGCCGGTCAAATCCACGCGGGTCAACCCTTCGGGCAGGGCCTCGGCGAAGGTTCGCGCCGCCGGGTCGGTCAAAAACAGTTCCGTGCCCCTGAGCGACGTATTGCCCGCCTTGACGGTCCGGGCCGCGCAGCCGGGGGGAATAAAGCCCAGGATCTCCAGGTCGGAAGGGGGGACGTGTTCGCCCAGCGCCCCGGCCAGATATATTTCCTTGAGTGAGCCGGGGCCGATTCCGGCGGCTTCGAGCAGGGCGGACACGGCCAGGTTGAAGGCCGCCTTGACCTTCAATATTTCCTCCACGTCCGAGGCCGGAAAGCGGATCGCGTCGTTGACAGTGAAGGCGGGCTCGCCGTCCACTGTCGCCACCCGTTCGGCCAGTCTCGCGGCCAGGGGGGTGGCCCCCGGGGCGAACCGTCCGGATTCGTCCAGCACGCCGTGGGTGCGCAGGATGGCGGCCAGGGACAGGTAGCCCGTGCCGGTCATCCCCGATCGGCCTGCGTTCGAGTCGTCAAAGTAGCGAGTCTCCAACCCTTTGGGGGTCAGCCGGAAGCCGGTGACGGCCCCCGGTCCGGCGGTGCGTCCGAAGGACAACCCCACACCTTCCAGGGCCGGGCCCATGGGCACGCTGGCGCACAGCCGCTTTTCGGGTGACAGGGCCAGGATGAATTCACCGTTGGTGCCCAGGTCGGCCAGCAGAAAGGGGTATTGCGGTGAGCCGCCGTACTCGACGGCGGTCAGCCCGGCGGACAGGTCGGCCCCGACGAATGGCGCGAGCAGGGGCGGGATGTATGCGGGCGGCAACTCCGCGCCGAGGCGTTTCTCGTCGCCGCCGGAATAGGACAGCCCGTAGGGCGCGGTCGCCAGTCCGTCTGGCTTTTTGCCGAGCAGGATATAGGTCATGGCCGGGTTGCCGGATATGGCCAGGCCGACGCATTGGCCGCCCAGGTTGCGCGCGGCGAGCGTGGCCAGCTCGGTGATGTGATCGGTGATCAGGGCGCGGAGCACGAACCGCCCTTCGGCGTCGGCGGCCGCGGCCAGTCGGGACATGACCTCGGAGCCCATGCCCATCTGCGGATTGAGTTCCCGGCCCGTGGCCACGGGCTCTCCGTCCACCAGGGCTGTCCAGTGGATGGATGTGGTTCCCAGGTCCACGGCCAGGGCAAAATCGCCGTTCGCCTGTTTGAGGGCGCGCACGGCGCGCGGGCTGCGTACCGGTTCGGGCAGTTCGATCTCGCATGGTTCGGACGGGTGCAGGCAGGCCAGCCGCCACCCCTGGTCGAGTTTGTCCCGGCCGAGTTTCTTCAGCTCCTCGCGGCCCGGTTCGGGTGCGTTCGCAAGGAAGCGCACGCGGCACAGGCCGCATTTCCCCAGGCCCGAGCACAGCGGCACGCCGTGCCACAGCCGGGAGAGAAAGATGGTCCGGGCCAGAGTGTCGCCCGGATGCGGCTCCAGGGCGAAGCGCTCGCCGTCGAAAGTGTGTATCAGTATGCTCACGTCTTCTCCGTAGGGAGGCAGACTAGCCCAAGGCAGTGCCCGTGTAAACGGCGGGGAACCGCTTGGCGGCCGCCGTGAAGGCTGGTAGGGATTGCAGACGATAAGGAATCAATAAAAAGGAAGGTATTCATGTCCCGGATAAAGGCCAATGGCATCGACATCGAGTATGATTCGTTCGGCGACGACAAGGGGCCCGCGTTGTTGCTGATTATGGGCGGGGGAAGCCAGATGATCTACTGGGAGTCCGGATTCTGCAGGATGCTGGCGGAACGGGGATTCCATGTGATCCGTTTCGACAACCGGGACATCGGCCTGTCCACCAAATTCGACGAGGCGGGCGAGCCCGATATCGCGGCGGCCATGGCCGGTCGGCCCGTGGAGCCCGCCTACACCCTGGAGGACATGGCGGACGACGCCGTGGGCCTGCTCGACGCCCTGGGCATCGGCAAGGCCCACATCTGCGGCGCCTCGGTCGGGGGCATGATCGCTCAGGTCGTTGCGTACCGGCATCCGGACCGCGTCCTGAGCCTGACGTCCATCATGTCGAGCACGGGTAATCCCGAATTGCCCAAGATTGCGGACGACGTCCTGGCCGAGGTGTACAAGCCGATCCCGGCCGAGCGGGAGGCGTTCGTCGCGCACCAAGTGACCATGTGGCGGAAGCTGTGGAGCCCCGGGTTCCCCTTCGAGGAGGAGCGGTTGCGGCGACTCCTGGGCGAGGGGTTTGACCGGTCCTACTATCCGCAGGGCATGGCCCGCCAGGGACTGGCCGTCATGGCCCACGGCTATCGAAAGTCCTCCATCGCCTCGATTCAGGCACCCACGCTCGTGATCCACGGCGACAGGGATCCCTTCATGTCCGTGGAGGGCGGTCGGGAGACGGCCCAACTCATACCGGGCGCGAAGTTGCTGATTATCAAGGGGATGGGGCACGACCTGCCGACGCCGGTCTGGCCGCGCATCGTGGACGCCATGGCCGAACACATGCGGTCGGCGGCCCGGCGGCGATCCGCTCAGGAGTGAGGGAGGTGGGGGTGAAGGCCCCCTAGCAGCGGTCCATGCGCCGCAGGGCGTCGTGGAGGTGGCTCAACCAGATGTCCACGAGGCAGTCGTATTCGCCCGTCCCCTTGAGCATGGGCTCGCATTCGATGCCCGCCTGTTCGAGGCGGCTCTTCCAGCTCGTTGCGGAGTCGCCGACCATGTCGCGGGCGGCGTGCCACCCCGCGCCGAAAAGGAAGGGCAGGAGGTGCGCCTTTTTCACGCCGTCGGCCCGGAACCGCTCGATGATCGCTTCGATGCCGGGTTCGGCCTCCATGGCCCCCAGGTGCACGGACCGGTCGCGCTTCTGGAAGGCGCGGTGCAGGGCCTCGTAGTAGACATTGCCGTCGTGTTTGGTGCCGTGGCCCATGAACAGCACGGCGTCATTCTCGCCCTTGCCCTGTTCGGCGATGGTCAGGACCGCGTCGGCCACTTCGTCGATGCCCGCCTCGCCCGCAACCAGCGGGAAGCCGACCTCCACGCGGTGGAAGCCGCCCTCGCGGAGTACTCGTTCGTTGGCCAGGCCCAGGAGTTCGTGAAACTCCGTGCCGGGAATGAGGTGCAGGGATTGGACGGCCACGTGGGTCACGCCCTCGTCGAGCAGTTTGTCCAGGGCGGCGGCCACGGAATCCACCTCTTCGCCCGCCTTTTTCATGTGCCCCCGGATGGTTTTGGAGGTGTAGGCCACGCGCACGGGCAGGTCGGGATAGGCCGCTTTGACCCGTTGCACGATGTGGGTCAGCGAGGCCATGGCGTTCTTGTGGCGGGAGCCGAAGGCGGCCAGGACGATGGCGGTGCTCACGATTTGTTCCTCTTGACCAGGGCCAGGGAGAAGTAATGCGGCTGGCTGGGGGCGTCCTTGATGTCCATGAGGATGGATTCCTCATCCATGCCCAGGCGGGAGACCAGGACCGTGGTGTCGGCCAGGCGGAGTTTGGTCAGCAGGGTGCGGATCTCGTCGAAATTCTTGTATGCCTTGAGGATGACCGCGTTGTCGGCGCAGTTGAGCTGTTCCTCCAGGCGGGCGGAATCGGCCACGCCCGAGGTGATCAGCAGGGATTCCTTGGATTCGCACAGGACCAGGCCGATGCGTGCGGCGGCGGCGTGGAAGGAGGTGATGCCCGGAATGGCCCGGAGCCTGAGGTCCGGGTTCATGGCCAGCAGCGTGCGCTGGAGATAGCCGTAGGTCGAGTAGGTCAGGGGGTCGCCCAGGGTCAGGAAGGCGGCGTCCTCGCCTCGGTCCAGGACTTCGGCCACGAGACGGGCGTTTTCGGACCAGGCGGCCTCCAGGGCATCCTTATCCGTGGTCATGGGAAAGCCGAGGCGGACGATCTTCACATCGTCCTTGAGGTGCGGCCGGGCGATTGCATAGGCCGTGGAGTAGTCGTTTTTGGTGGAGGCGGCGGCAAAGATCACGTCCACTTGTCCGAGGACGCGCACGGCCTTGAGGGTGAGCAGTTCCGGGTCGCCGGGGCCGACTCCGATGCCGTAGAGGGTGCCTTTTTGGGTCACGATGGATATCCGTTCTGTTTGTGCCGGTAGCCGACTGTGTCTGTTTTGCGCGGGTGCGTCAACTCGGGCCTAGGGATGGAGGAAGCGGAATATGATGTCGATGCCTTCGAGCAGGCGCAGGGTGGGCCGGGAGACCAGCCGTTCGTCCACCAGGAAGACGTTGCGGGTCAGGACCGCCTTGATGCGCGAGGCGGCCGGGCTGTTCACGATGTCCCGCACCGAGACGTCGTTCATGGTTCCGCGTTGGGCCAGATAAACGTCGATTTGGGGGCCCTTGCCCAGCAGGCGTTCCAGGCCGTAGTTCGCGATGTTCGTGCCGTGCCGGGGGCGGGCGTCGGTGGCCACGTTGGTGCCGCCGGCCTTTTCCAGGACGAACAGAGGCATGGAGCCGGGGGAGAAGGTGGCGGACTTGCTGTGGATGGACTCGAAGAACACGCCGGGCCGTTCGTCCATGGGGATGGTCGCCAGCCGGTCTTCGGCGCGGCTTATGCCCTCGCGGAAGTCCTCGATCATGTATTCGGCCTGGAGGTCGCGGCCGGTCAGCTTGCCCAGGGTGCGCCAGTAGTCGTACATGGCCTCCACGCTATCGGGCTGGAGCGAAACCACGGTCACGCCGTGACGCGCAAGGGCGTTCCACAGCCCGGCGTAGGCGCGCATGTGCATGGGCCGGATGAGGATCAGGTCCGGCTTGGTGGCCAGGAATTTCTCCACTCCGTCGCGGGCGTTGAAGCTCGGTCTGGACAGGGCTGCGGCCGGATAGTCCTCGCTTGTGGACACACCGATGATCTGTTCGTCCAGGCCGAGGCTGAAGAGGTTCTCGGTGTGTGCGCCGTACAGGGAGATGATCCGGGTGAACGGCTTGTCGAAGGTGATGGTCCGGCCCGAGTCGTCGGTGATGGCGCGGGCCTGGGCGGTGGAGCAGAAAAGCAGAATGAAGGCGAAGGTGAAGAGAAGGCGTTTCAAAATCGGGTTCCTTGGATATAGGCAATATGCGGTCCGTATTGGGTGTCCAGGACAGCGGCGCGCACGCCGAAGACCGCGAAGATGTTGTCGGGAGTAAGCGTCCGGGACACGTTGCCATAGGCGTGAACGGTCCCTTTGTCCAGCATGAGGATGGTGTCGCAGTAGCGGGCGGCCAGGTTCAGGTCGTGGAGCACGGCCACCACGGTGCGGCCCGCCCGGGCCAGCCGGGTCAGTTCCTCCATGGTCGTCATGGCGTGGCGGATGTCCATGGCCGAGGTAGGCTCGTCCATGAGCAGGGCCGGGGTTTCCTGGGCCAGGCCCCGCGCTACGGCGGTGCGTTGGCGTTCGCCCCCGGACAGGTCGGCCACCGCCCGGCGGCGCAGGTCGAACAGGTCCATGACGGACAGGGCTTGTTCGACGATTTCCAGGTCGCGGGCCTCGGCCCTGCTGAACCGGGGGATGTGCGGATGCCGCCCCATGAGCACGGTCTCGGCCACGGTGAAGGGGAACCGCAGGGTCTGGTCCTGGGAGACCAGGGCGCAACGGAGCGCCAGCCGGGCCGGGGGGCAGGCCGAGATGTCCTCGCCGTTGAGACGCACCGCGCCTTCCGTGGGCGCAAGGTGCCCGGCGAGCAGGTGGAGCAGGGTGGATTTGCCGCTGCCGTTGGGACCTACCACCCCATGCACCAGGCCGGGCGCGAAGTCCAGGGCCAGGCCGTGGAGGACCGGGGTGTCTCCATAGGCGAAGCCGAGGTCCTGGAGCGAGAAGGTGGCATTATCCACGGGCTGGCCTCCGCGACTGGCTGAATATCCAGCAGAAGACCGGGCCGCCGATGAGGGCGGTGAGCACGCCGATGGGCACCTCGTGGGGCAACAGGGCTCGAGTCACGGTGTCGGCCGCGAGCAGGAGGATGGCCCCGCCCAGGCCGGATGCGGGCAGCAGCCAGCGGTTGTCCGGGCCCACGACCATGCGCATGAGATGGGGCACGATGAGCCCGACGAAGCCGATGACGCCGCTCACGGCCACGCAGACTGCGCTGACCAGGGAGGCGGTAACCAGCAGGATCAACCGGACTCGGCCGGTGTCCACGCCCAGGCTGCGCGCCGGGCGCGTGCCCAGGCTCATAATGTTCAGGTCCCGCCCAAAATAGAGGCAGACCGCAAAGGCGAACAGGGTGGCCGCGCCCGCCAGGGCAGCGTCGTTCATGGTCCGGCCCACGAAGCTGCCCATGAGCCAGAAGACGATGACCGAGACGCGCTCGTCGGCCAGATATTTGATGAAGCTGATGCCCGCCGAGAGAATGGCCGAGACGATGACCCCGGCCAGGATGAGCGAGGCCGGGGAGAGTTCGCCGTCCCGGCCGGCCAGCCCGATGACGGCCGCCAGCGTCAGAACCGCGCCCGCGAAGGCCAGGGCCAGGAGCGTGGCCGGGCCGAAAAAGCTCAGCCCCAGAAGCAGGGCCAGGGCCGCGCCGAAGGCCGCGCCCGAGGATACGCCCAGGGTGAATGGATCGGCCAGGGGGTTGAGGAGCAGCCCCTGGAAGACCGCGCCCGCCATGGCCAGGCCGAAGCCCACGGCCAGACAAGTCAGGATGCGCGGCACTCGGACGTCGAGGAGGATGCCCGCCGTGGTCGAGTTCAGGGCGTCCGCCGCCCCCCGCAATCCGCTTGCCAGGCCGTGCAGGACCTCGCTCGGCGGGATGTGGATGACCCCCAGGGCGCAGGCGGCCAGGGCCAGCCCGGCCAGCGTGGCGGCGAGCAGCCCGACGATCAGACCATTGCGCAATGGAGTGCGGGAGGCGGCGTGGATCATACGGTTATTTCACGCCCGGGCGCGGGGCCATGGCGTCCTTGACGTGGGCCACGTACAGTTCGGCCCAGGCGTCGAGCATGCCCAGGCCGGTCAGGTCCGGGGTGACCTTGTATCCGGCCTTGGTGAGCTGGACCTTCCACGAGTCGTCCTCGTCGCCGGCCATGTCGTTGGAGGCATGGTCGCCGGCCACGATCATGAACGGCTTGAGCAGGATGTTCTTCTTGCCCGAATGCTTGAGCGCCACGGCCATGTCGGAGAAGGCGGGGAACCCTTCGACACAGCCGATGTAGATCGGGTAGTCGTAGGTTTCGCGCATGACCTTCTGGAATTCCGAGTAGATGCCGGTGGAGAAGTAGTCGTTGCCGTGGCCCATGTAGACCAGGGCGGCGTCCATCTTGCGGGCACGGTCCACATCGGCTTTCAAGGTCTTGGCCGCAGTGGCCAGATCCTCTGTATAGGGATGAGCCTCGCCGGGCATGCCCAGAGCCGGGCGGCCCAGAGCCAGCCGGACAAAGGGCGCATGGCGCGGCTTCAGGGTGCGAATGGACCTGAGAGAGCCGACCAGGGTGATCAGGTCGTGGAACTCCTCGCCCGCGAAGACATGCAGGGACTGCACGGTGATGTCGCGGTAGCCGTCGTTCTGGAGGTCCGCGATGGTCGCCAGGGGGTGCTTGACGTACAGGACTTCCTCGGGGATGTCGGCGTGCGCCTTTTTCCAGGCCGCGTCGTTCTGGCGCTCCTGCCATATCTTGCGGATGATGTTGGAGGTGAAGGCCAGCCGCACAGGCACGCCGGGGTTGGCCTGTTCCACTTTGGCCTTGATGTTCAGGATGGATTTGACCGCTTCGGGATAGGAAGTGCCGAAGGCGGCCAGGACCACGGCCTGTTTGGCCGGGCCTTCGTCGTGGTGCCCGGCCTGGGCCGGGACGGCCAGGAGCAGGGCGAGCAGCAGGAAGACGGCGTTTCTGACGAACGTCATGATGTTCTCCGATAAAGGGCGGGTGGGGAAAGAAAATCCCCTTCCTCTTCGAATTTAGAGGAAGGGGATCCGTATTTTCCCTTCTATACCTCAGCGGCAAGCCCACGTACCACCGCGGCAAGTCCATGTGATCGCTCCAGGCAGGTCTTCCGGCTGGTCCCTCCCGTTTCCGCCTTCCCGGGGCAAGCCCCAGTGGCATGTGTGGAAATGGTTCGGCAGAACGTCACGGCGGCGGGTCCGCTCCCGATTCGCACGGGATTCCCTATTGAGTCCGAGGACACCTGAAGATTGTGAACTATGCTCCGGAGGGCGTTTATGTCAAGGACGACCGTGCGTTCCTGGTGATACGTTCCTGGAACTGCTGGATCATCTCCTCGGCGTCGATGACCAGGGCGTCGGATTCGCCCATCATACCGTAACCCAGGATGGGTATGTTGAAGATTTCCTGGACCGGGACGGTGAAGCCGGTGATGACCACCTGTTGCTGCCTGAGGACCTCATCCACCAGGATGGCGCCCTTGTAGTCGCCTACTCGGACCACGATGGCTTGGGCCATCTCGATGTTGTCGATCTCCGGGGTTAGCTCAAGGAGGTCGGCCAACCGGAGCAGGGAATGAATCTCGCCGCGCACGTCCACGGTTTCACGGCCGTCCGGCAGTTCGACCACGTCGTTGCGCCGGGGCATGTAAATCTCGACCACGTCGCGGCTGGGCATGATGAAGGTGTCGCCGCCGACCTTGCAGACCAGGGCGTCCACGATGCCTTCGTTGGCCGAGCGGTCCAGCGGAATGGAAATGGTGAAGGCCGCGCCCTTGCCCAGCTCGCTTTGGATGGACACCTCGCCGTCCAGGGCGACCTTGATGGCGTTGACCACGGCGTCCATGCCCACGCCGCGCCCGGACACGTCGGTGATCTTTTCGGCGGTGGAAAAGCCGCTCTGGAGTACGAACTGGAGGATCTCCTCGGTTTTGTATTCCTTGTCCGGATCGGCCAACCCTTTTTCCAGGGCCTTGGCCAGGATGCGGTCGGGATCCAGGCCGCGCCCGTCGTCGGCCACCTGGATGAAGGCGCTGTCGCCCTTGCGCCAGGCGGACAGGGTCACGGTGCCGGACTCGGATTTGCCCGCGGCCTTGCGCCCCGCGGGATCTTCCAGCCCGTGGTCCACGGCGTTCCGGAGCAGGTGGACCAGAGGTTCGTTCAGGGACTCGACGATGGTCTTGTCCAGGGCCAGGTCGTCTCCCTTGACTTCGAAGTCGAGCTTCTTGCCGATCTTCTGGGACAGGCTCTTGACCAGCCGGTGCATGGGCATGAAAATTTGCTTGAGGGGCACCAGGCGGATGGCGTTGACCTCCTGCTGGAGGCGGGTGATGACGTTGTCCAACTCGCGCAGGCTGGAGGCCATCTGCGTCATGCTGGTGGCTCCTCCCTGGGCGATGACCGCGTAGGTGACCATGAGCTTGCCCACCAGTTCGATGACCCGGTCGAGGCGGTCCGTGGCCACGCGGATGGAGGAAATGGCCGTGGTCGAACCCTTGGCGTCGGGTTTGTTGTCGGACTTTGCGGCCAGGGCGGGCGTTGCGGGCGCCTTCTCCTCCTCTTCTGCTTCGGTCGCTTCGGCCTCGGCGGTGGGCGGTTCTTCGAAGGCCTTGGCCGCATCCTCCTCGGATTCCTCGACGGCCGGTGCGGACGGAGCGGTCTTGATCTTGGCCAGGGCGTCGGTGCTGCCCTGGAGCAGGCCGCCCAAGGCGAAGAAAAATTTCTTCTGGGCTTCGCAGATGCCCAGCATGGCGGTGATGATTTCGTTGTTGACCGGCGTGATGCCGTCCTTGAGCATGTCGATCAGGGCGATGACCCCGGCCGAGGAGAGCTGCATGCACGACAGGCCTAGGGCATCGATAACCGCCTCGACCCCTTGGCCGGTGGCGTCCACTTCGAGAATCTGCTTCTCGATGTCCTCGATGCACTGGATGATGCTGTCCTGCATGATTTCCCCTTATTGCGCGGTGAAGTAGGTTTCCCTGTCGGGATATACGGAAATGGTCTTGTCGAGGCCCCAGCCTATGAGGGTTTGCCGGGCGTCGGGGGAGACATTGCAGGCCGCGATCTTGAAGGTGGTGCCCATGCTCGCCACGGCGGCCCACGCCCCGGAGCCGAAGGTCAGCACCCCGGACAGGTCCAACAGCACGGGGTCCCCGGGTTCGATGGACAGGATGGCGGAGATGATCGGCTTGAACTGTCCATCCATGTGGACGCGCGGGTCCTTGACCTTGATGATGGTCACCCCGTCGCGGGTCTCCACCTCCACGCCTGCGCCCAGGGCTTCGCTTTCGACCTGTTCGGAGGAGGAGGCTTCTGCAATCAGGCCCAGGACCTCCTCCTGCTCTTCGGTGTCCAGGTCGCCCTCGCGGAGCTGCTCCAGAACCTGGAAGATCATGTTTACCCCGCGCGAGAGCAGGGTCACGTTGTCCGGGGTGGACTCCACCTCGCCGGACTGTACCTTCTTCAGGAAGTCCTCGATTTTGTGGGTGAAGTGGGAGGCCGTCTCGAACCCCGCCATGAAGCCGGTGACGCCCTTGATGGTGTGCAGGGGACGGGCCAGGATCTCGATGCCTTGGGCGAGTTCGTCGCCTTCAAGCAATTCGAGCCCCTCCATCACCTGGGGATAGTACTTGTCGTTTACTTCGGAGAAGAACTCCTCAACCATCGGGTCTTCGCTCATCACGGGTCCTTGATCTTACTTGTGCAGGAGCCCGAGCTTTTCCAGCTCGGCATACAGTTTGTCCTTGGCGACCGGCTTGACGATGTAGGCCGAGGCCTCGCCGTCGTGAAAGGTTCGGATGACCGTTCGGGGATCGTCCAGGGCCGTGGTCATGATCACCTTGGCCCGCGGGCGATAGTCGTTGTCCACTTCGAGGGCTCGAATCTTTTGTAGCGCCTCGATGCCGTCCACCTCGGGCATCATGATGTCCATGAGGATCAGGTCATACGGCCTGTTCTCGCTGTGACCCATCTTGAAGGCCTCGACCGCTTCCCGGCCGTTGACCACAATGTCCACGTCGAAAAGGGTCATCAGGAAAGACCGCAGGACCTTGCGGCTTAGGAATTCGTCTTCGACAATGAGTGCACGCATTACAAACTCCGCTTTCTTACCGGGAAAGAGTCTCCAAGTCTTCTTTTCCTATGTAAAGTGAAAAAATGTCAATATGATGATAAAGATTAATCATCCGCATCACATTATAATCTGTTCTTCCATGTCGGCGCCGACCGTTGTCCGGGGTTGCCAAATCATTGCGGAATGGATACCAACCCCGCATGCCCAAACAGATAACGGAAGCGAGGAAAAAGCGCATCGACGCGGTGTTGGCCAGGCGGCAGACGGACCTGACCCTGGTCATGGACAACATCTGGGATCCGCACAACGTCTCGGCGGTCCTCAGAAGCTGCGACGCCTTCGGCGTGGCCGGGGTCCATCTCTATTATACGGATTCCCAGTGGCCGGACCTGGCCCAGAAGAGTTCGGCCTCGGCCAAGAAATGGATCGAGCGCACCGAGCACGTCGATGCGGCCGAGATGGTCGCCGAACTCAAAGGGCAGGGTATGCGCATCCTCAGGACCGGGTTTTCGGAGACGGCCCGTCCGGTCATGGATTTCGATTTCACCAAGCCCACGGCGATCATCCTGAGCAACGAGCACCGGGGCACTTCCCCGGATCTGGCCGCCCTGGTTCCCGACGAAATATACATTCCCATGCAGGGCATGGTCCAGAGCTTTAACGTGTCGGTCGCTGCGGCCATCATATTGTATCAGGCGTTCACCCAGCGGGACGCTGCAGGCATGTACGACGAACCCTCCTTCTCCAGGGAGGAACTGGAATCCCTCAAACTCCAATGGTATTCGAGGTAAGGAGACTTTCATGCAAGAATTGCTCAAGATCCTGCGTTCCGGCGGCATCGTCATCTATCCCACGGAGACGCTCTATGCGCTTGGTTGCGACGCCACCAGCGAAGCGGCCTGCAATCGCGTGGCCACGGTCAAGGGGCGTTCCGAAGAGCGGCCCCTGCCCCTGATCATCGGGGGCATGGATATGCTTGATCTTGTCACCAGCCAGAAGTCCCGCTCCCTGTTGGATCTGGCCGAGGCGTTTTGGCCCGGGCCGCTGTCCATTCTGGTCAAGGCGCTGCCCGAGCTGCCCGGCTGGCTGTCCGACGACGAGGGCTACACCTCGGTGCGCTGGTCCGGTCACCCCTTCGCCTCCGAGTTGTCCCGCCGGTTCCGCAAACCCATCGTGGCCACCAGCGCGAACCTGTCCGGCAAAGCCCCGGCGGCCCTGCCCGAGGACATCGACCCCGCGCTCCTGGAGATGGTTGACGGGTCCTATTTCGATCCGCCGTGGCCGCGCGGGCACAAGGCCTCCACCGTGGTCCGCATGCTCGGTTCGAGCAAACTCGAAATTATCCGCGAGGGCGAAATCTCCATCAAGAAATTGTGCGACAAGGGATTTTCCGTGGCCGTGCGCAACGCCTGACCCGGCCGGTTCAAATCCTTGAACCGACATACACGGGAAATGGACCTTTCCCGGATCGAAGTAAAAAATCCTGTACCCCTTGTGGGTGCGGGATTTTTTTTCTTCCAACGTCTCTCCGAGCAATATGTTGGTATTATTAAATATATTTAAAAACAGCCTCTTTATGAGAGTGTTGGCACGCCGATTGCTATATCCCAAATAACTTCTTCCTTTTTTTGCACACGAGAAAGCCAAGGCTTCACCGGATAATCCGATGAAGCCTTTCTCGTATGGTTTGTATTTTAAATATAAATCAAATTAAAACAATATGTTAAAGCATCGACTGGCACTCATTGCGGAAAAGTTTCGGCCCTCTGCGGAGGGCGGAGGCCATTGTTGGAACGAAGCGGACCGGTAGAAAAAGTGGAATCGGGTCGCGCGGGATTTGACTTGGCGGCCGTGTTTGGGGACAGTCCGGTCTGAACACAGCCAAGGGAGCGTATCATGGGCAGAATTCGGACCTGCCCCCATTGCGGGGGCGAGATCGAGGTGTATCGGAATCCCACCCCCACGGTGGATGTGGTCATCGTCATGGACCTGCCGGATGGCGGGGAGGGCGTGGTCCTCATCAAGCGGCGCAACCCGCCATTGGGCTGGGCCTTGCCCGGCGGGTTCGTGGACTACGGCGAGACCTGTGAGCGGGCCGCCGTGCGCGAGATGAAGGAGGAGACCGGGCTGGACGTGCGTCTGACCGGATTGCTCGGGGTCTATTCGGACCCGGATCGCGATCCGCGCGGGCATACCATGAGCGTGGTCTATACCGGCGTGCCCGAAGATCCGGCCAGCCTTGTGGCGGGCGACGATGCGGCCGATGCCGAAATATTTCCCCTGGGGCGTTGGCCTGAGCTGGCCTTTGATCACGCCCGAATTTTGGCCGACTTTTTGGCTCGGCGCGAGCGTCGGCCGGGCGCGCATTGACTTGGGCCGGGGGCGGGGGTAGCTTCCCGGGACCGGATATTCCCGGACAGACCGCATCCAAGGAGAGACGACCATGCGAACTCTATGCATAACCCTCGGCGATCCCTGCGGCCTCGGGCCCGAGCTGGTGACCCGACATTTCCTGAACGGCGATACCGCCGGGGACCGTTTTCTGCTTATCGGCCCGCCCCCTGCCCTGGACCGAGAACTGGCCCGGCTGGGCGCGCCGCGATTCTTCACCCCCATCGACAGTCTTGAGGCTATCGCCGACAAGAAACCCGGCGTCTATATTTATCAGCCGCCCGAGCTTGACGGCGTCTCCTTCCCGCCCGGCGTACCCTGCCGCGAGGGCGGACTGTCCGCCGGTGTCAGCCTGGATGCCGCCGTGCGCGCGCTTAAATCCGGCTTGGCCGAGGGGTTGCTGACCTGCCCGCTGAACAAGGCCATGCTCAACGCCGCCGGGTTCGACTTCCCCGGGCACACCGAATTTCTGGCCGAAAAGCTTGGCGTAGGCCGTGACAACGTGTGCATGCACCTGTGCGGCCATGACCCGAATGATCCCTCGCCCAAGCTGCGCGTCAGTCTGGTGACCACCCATCCGCGTCTGCGCGACGTCCCCGGGCTGGTCACCCGTGAGCGTATCCTGCACTGCCTGCGCCTGACCGCCGACTTCCTGCGCACCCTCGGCCTGGACGGCTCCATCGGGGTCTGCGGCCTCAATCCCCATGCCGGGGAGTCCGGGCGCATCGGGGACGAGGAGATCGTCACCGTCATTCCGGCCCTGGAACAGGCTGCGGCCGAAGGCATTCAGGCCGTCGGGCCCGTACCGGGGGACACCATCTTTCATTTCGCCGCCCAAGGCCGTTTTCCGGCCGTGTTGGCCATGTATCATGACCAGGGGCTGGCCCCGCTCAAGCTGCTGCACTTCAGCCGCGCCGTGAACGTCACCCTCGGCCTGCCGTACCCGCGCACCTCGCCCGACCACGGCACCGGCTACGACCTTGTGGGTACGGGCGAGGCCTCCATCGACAGCTTTCACGCCGCCCTCGACATGCTCCGCAAGCTCGTCGGCCGACCTGGATGACCATGTTCAAGCGCTACGTCCTCCTCGATCGCGACGGGACCATCATCCGGGACAAGCACTACCTGCACGACCCCGACGGCGTGGAGCTTTTGCCCCAGGCCGCCGAAGGATTGAAACGCATGCAGGGCATGGGGTTCGGACTGGCCGTGCTGACCAACCAGAGCGGCATCGGGCGCGGCTACTATGACGAGGACTCGGTCATTGCCTGCAACCGGCGCATGACCGAACTCCTCGCCGGGCAGGGCGTGGTCATCGACGGCGTCTTTTTCTGCCCGCATGCGCCCGGGGACAACTGCAATTGCCGCAAGCCCAAGCCCGGCCTGATGCAACGGGCCGCCGCCGAACTCGATTTCGATCCCGCCCAGGCCTTCATGATCGGCGACAAGGCCGCCGACATCGACCTGGGCCGCAACACCGGCGCGGGCACCATCCTCGTGCGCACCGGCAAGGGCGCGCAACAGGAAGCCCAATGCGCCCCCCGCGCCGACCATGTCTGCGACGATCTCTTCGCCGCCGCCCTGTACATTGAAAGTTTGCTGTAGGGTGTGCAGCGCCCCTGGCCTCCCTCCCATTCTCCTTCCTAAACTTCTTGTTGTCGCTCTCGTGGGGAGACGGCTTTTCTTTACGATGTTGCGAGGGAGAAGGGGACGGACCTTCCTCATTCGCACGCCCTTGCCGCAGGCACATAAAAAGTTTGGAAAGTGGGTCCAGGGGGGACATTTTTTCAAAAGTTTCCCCCCTGGCCGCCGGAGGTATCCCCAACGAAAAGGGCTCCCGTTTGGGAGCCCTTTTCGTTGGCGTATGGCTTCGTCGGCGTCAGCCCATTTTTTTCTGGGCGAATTTAAGCATTTTGACGGCTTCGGCGAAATTGGGATTGATTTCCACGGCCTTGTTGGCTGAGCTGGCCATTTTGCCCCATTTGCGCCAGTCGTAGTAGAGTCGGCCCATGTTGTAGTGCAGGTATTCGTCGTTGGAGGTCAGGGTCAGGGCCTTGAGGTAATATTTTTCGGCGGTCTCGAAGTCCTTCATTTTGCGCAGGACCATGCCGATGCGGTTGTACAGGTGGATGGCGTTGGGGTCGTCCTTCAGGGCGTCGTCCAACATGGCGTAGGCTTCCTTGTACCGGCCCGCGTTGAGGTAGCGGTCGGCGATGTCGGCCTTGAGTTCGGAGTCCCCGCTGAAAGAGCGCACCAATTGGTCGAAGACTTCCTTGGCCTTGTCCCAATCCTGGGCGTCCAGGAAGGCCTGGCCTTTTTCCAACTCGGTCTGCTTCTGGGCGTTGAAGGCGTCCATGTCGCCCTGAACTTCCTCGTTGAGGGCCTTTTGCAACTCCTGGAGCAGTTCGCGCATGGCGTCGAGCAGAGGGCGCTCCTGGCCGGGCTCGTAGCTGATGACCAAGGGGTAGATCTTGCGCAGCTCCTTGTCCGAGTTGAGGACATAGGTGACTTTTTTGAGGATGTCCTCGAACTCGTCACGTTCGTTCTTCAGGACCTGATTTTTGAGGAAGAGAATGAGCCCGTCGTGAACCGCCTGAACCGCGGGCATATATTTGCCCTTTTTCAGGAGGGTGGCGACGGAATTCAGTTTCTTGCGCGATTTGATCAGATCAGTGGACATGCGGCGTTCCTGGCTGGGTTTGTCGGGGGTTATACCCCGGTGCTTTTTCTGACCATATCACGAAATCTTGGGAAGAAATAGCGACTGTCGTGGGGACCTGGCCCGGCCTCGGGATGGTGCTGGATGGCCAGGATGGGCTTTTCGCGGTGACGGAATCCTTCCAGGGTGTTGTCGTTGAGATTGACGTGGGTCTTTTCGAGGAAGTCGAGGCCGTCCACATCCACGCAGAAGCCGTGGTTCTGGGAGGATATTTCGATCTTCTCGGTCTGGAGATCCATGACCGGGTGGTTGCAGCCGTGGTGGCCGAACTTGAGCTTGTAGGTGGTTCCGCCCATGGCCAGGCCGAGAATCTGGTGGCCCAGGCAGATGCCCGCCACGGGCAGGTCTTCGCAGAGGTCGCGGGCCGCCTCCACGGCGGTGGTCACCGCCGCTGGATCACCGGGGCCGTTGGACAGAAACACGGCGTCCGGGCCGAGTTCGCGAACCTGGGCCGCGGTGAAGTGGGAGGGCAGCACGATCATGTCGAAGCCCTCGGCCTCCATGAGGCGCAGGATGTTCCACTTGATGCCGAAGTCGTATACGGCCAGCTTGGGGCCGACGCCCTTCCAGGCGAAGTCCTTGAGGTCGTCGATGAACGCGGGCTTTTTGCCGTCCCAGGTGTAGGGCTTGTCGCAGGACACGCGGTCGGCCAGGTTGAGGCCTTCCATCTTTTCGATGGACCGGGCCTTTTCGACCAGTTCCGCCGGATCAACGTCGCCGGCGGCCATGAAGCCGCGCTGGGCGCCGTTGATGCGCAGATGGCGGGTCAGGGCCCGGGTGTCGATGCCTTCGATGCCCATGACCCCGGCTTGGGTCAGGTAGTCGGGCAGGGACATGGTAGACCGCCAGTTGCTTGGCCTCTTGCAACATTCCTTGACGATGAAGCCTGCGGCCTGGACCTTGTGCGACTCCACGTCTTCGGGGTTGACCCCGTAGTTGCCGATGAGCGGATAGGTCATGGTGACCATCTGCCCGGTGTAGGACGGGTCGGTCAGGATCTCCTGGTAGCCGGTCATGCCGGTGTTGAAGATGACCTCACCGGAGGCCTCTCCCTGGCCGGTGAAACTCGTCCCCTTGAAAATCGTGCCGTCTTCGAGGGCAAGAATCGCTTTCATCAATGGTTCTCCAGAATGGTCTTGATCTTGACGAGGTCTTCGGGCCTGTCTACCCCGTGGCAGGAGTGCCGCGTCTCGGTCACATAAATATCGATGCCGTCCTCGAGCAGACGGAGCTGTTCCAACTTTTCCCGCTGTTCCAGCGGGCTCGGGTCCAGACTGCCGAATCGTTCCAGCGCCTCCATGCGGAAGCCGTAGAGCCCGATGTGCAGCAAAAAACCGTGCATTTTCCCGTCGCGGTCGAACGGCACCTGCGAACGGGAGAAGTAGAGCGCGCGTCCGTCCCTGGCGCGGACCACCTTGACCCGGTCGGGCGAAGCGGCTTCCTCCGGGCCGATGGATGTGGCCAAGGTGGTCACCCGGACCCGCCGGTTCTCGAAAGGCCGGACCAGTTCGGTGAGCATCTCCGGTTCCAGGCACGGTTCATCGCCTTGGATGTTAACCACTACCGCGTCCGAGTCAATGGACAGGGCCCGGGCCGCTTCGAGCACCCGATCCGTGCCGCTGCTGTGATCGCGCCGGGTCATGACCACGGGGACGGCCAATGCCGTGGCCGCGTCGAGGATGCGCGCGTCGTCCGTGGCCAGTGTGACGCTGGTCATCATCGGACAGGCCGAGGCGCGCGACCAGACGTGCCAGAACATGGGCTTGCCGCCGATCTCCACCAGAGGCTTGCCCGGGAACCGCGAGGAGTCATACCTGGCGGGGATGATGCCGTGACATTCGGGGAATTCGTTCATGGTTGTTGGGTAGCGTGTTTAATCCTTATTAAGCAAATCGGCAACCTGTTTGGCGACCGCTTCCGCGCCGCCCCTGCGGTCGCGAATATATCGGCCCGCAGCAGCGGCCACCTCTCTGCGTGACGGGGTGTTGTCGATAATTTTCTTTAACGATTCCAGAGCGTCTTGCCAGCCGCAAGCTTCCACGGCCAAGCCGGATTCGAGGACTTCCCGGCCCACCCAGGCGAAGTTCTTCCAGTGCGGACCGGTCACCGGGGTCACACCGGAGGTCAGGGGTTCGAGGAAATTTTGTCCCCCCAGCGGGGCCAGTGAGCCGCCGATGAAGGCGGCCGCGGCCAGCCCGTAGGCCGGGACCAATTCGCCGAAAGTGTCCCACAGGACGACTGTGCCGGGGCGCGCCGGGCCGTTGAGCTTCGAGCGCAGGACCCAGTTGAGCCCGGCCCCGTCCATGGCCCTGCGCCACAGGTCCAGGTGGTGCATGTGCCTGGGAAACAGGCCGAGCACGGTGGCCGGTCTGGCGGACATGAGTCCGGCGGCCAGGCGGGTGACGTCGTGCTCTTCCTCCCTGCGCACCGAACCGAAGATGACGAACGGGGTCTCGGCGGCGATGAGGTCCCGGAGCGGGTTGGCGCTTCGGGGCATGGGCCGGGTGTCGCCCATGCGGTCGAACTTGACGTTCGGCATGACCTGAACCCGTTCGCGTCCGAACAGGGTGGCGAAGCGGCGGCCGTCGGTTTCGGACACGGCCATGATCCGGTCCGGGGCGAACGCTTGGAACAGCCCCGGCCAGGTCATGTAACCGGCCAGGGATTTGGTGCTCATGCGGCCATTGGCCAACAGCACGGGCACGCCGCTCTTTTTGCAGGCGGACAGGAAGCCCGGCCAGATTTCGGTTTCGAGGAGGACGGCCAATTCGGGACGGACCCGTTCGAGCATGCGGCGCATGAGCCCCGGCGCGTCGAAGGGAAAGTACCACGGCTGGACGGCCAGTCCGGCCTTGCGCCCGTTGATTTCGGAGGCGGCCCGGACCAGGGTCTGGTATCCTTGGAGGGTGTTGGTGGTCACCAGCACGCGCAGAGTATCGGTTCCGGTCGGCTTGAGGTGCTTGAGGACCTCCCAGGCCAGGTAGGCCTCGCCGCCACTGGCCGCCTGCATCCACAGGCGGGCCGGGGCGGGGACGCCGCCAGCCAGGGTCCGTTGCTCCCAGCCGTCCTTGAGCCGTCCGTTGAACCGGAGGCAGGGTAGGACGGCCTTCCAGGCCAGGCCGTAGATTTTGAGTGCCAGGTCCGTGGCGTTCTTCCCCATCTAAACCCTGCCTTCCAGGCCGAGCCGAATGAGCTCGGCGATGAGTCCAGTGAAGGAGTAGCCCACGTGGGCCGCGGCCCTGGGCAGCAGGCTGGTGGGAGTCATGCCGGGCAGGGTGTTGACTTCGAGCAGGTAGGCCTCGCCATCGGCGGTGGCGATGAAGTCGCCCCGGCTGTAGCCGGTCAGTCCCAGAGCCGTATGGGCGACGAGCATCTGTTCCTGAATGGCCGTACTCAGCGCCTCGTCCACCGGGGCCGGGCAGATTTCCTCGGCCCCGTCGGCCGCGTACTTGTTCTCGTAGTCGAAGAAGTCGGAACCGTCCCGCGGGGTGATCAGGATCAGGGGCAGGGCCTCGTTGCCGAGGATGCCGCAGGTCAGCTCTACGCCGGGGATGAAGGTCTCCACCAGGGCGGATTGGCACATGGCGAAGACCTTGTCCAGCGCCGCCGGGAAGTCCTCGGCGGTGCGTACCAGGGACATGCCCAGAGACGAGCCGCCCTTGTCCGGCTTGACGAACACGGGCAGATCGAGCGTCAGCGGCGCTTCGCGTCCCTGGGTGGGGGTGATCAACTGCCAGTCCGGGGTCTTGATGCCGTTGGCCTCGAAGACTTCCTTGGCGGCCGCCTTATTCAGGGCCAGGTAGGAAGCGGCCGGGCCCGCCCCTTGGTAGGGACAGCCCGCTTTGTCGAGGACCGCCTGGATCAGGCCGTCCTCGCCGGGCGAGCCGTGCAGGTTGATGAAGGCGAAGTCCGCGTTCCGGGCAATGGAAAGGAGGTTGCGGAAGTCGTCGGCCGGGTCGAAGAACGTGACGGTGTGGCCGAGTTCATCGAGGGAGGCCTGAATTTTCTTGGCTCCGGACAGGGAGACGTCGCGTTCGTCAGACCAGCCGCCCGCTATCAAAATCACATGCATTGAGATTCACCTTGAGTGTGTCGCATAAGAGTTGTTCCAGCTCCAGGGCCTGTCGTTTGGTTTCGTTGATGCGGTCCTGGAGATTCAGGGGAATGCCGTACCGGATGATCAAGTCCCGGAATCGATCTTCGATGGACACCAGTCGGTTGTGGTTCACGCGCTTGTCCGCGTAGAGCACGGCCAGGGGCGGGAAGTAGCGCGAAAGGTCCATGGCGAAGGGCCAGTAGACGTGGTGGGTCACGCCGCAGGCGATGATCGGGTTTCCGGTCAATTCAGCCACCCAGGCTCCGCCCAGTTGGCTGTGGTTGCCGCCGTGGCGGATGCAGTAGGTCTTGGCCAGATCATGCAGCATGGCCGAGGCGCGCACCGTGGGCACGTCCACGTCCAGCCCCTGTTCAACAGCCCGCTTGGACAGGAAGGTGGCCACGGTCGCGACCATGCGGCTGTGTTCGGCCACATTGTCGAGCATGGCGTACTCCTCCCAGTACCGGGCGCATTGGACGTCGTCCGGGACGAACAGGTCGGGATCGGGCAGGGCCGGTGGCGGCGGGGGCAGCGGCGACCGGTGGGGACCGGCTGCCTGGGCGGTGTTTTCCTTGGCGGACATGGCATACGTACGCGAAGCGCGTCGGGTTGGCCGGGATGCACAAGCGCATCCGATGGATTTCATCTATCAGCCCGAACCGAAAAAAGAAAGCGGGCGCCCCCCGGAAAAACGGACCGGCTGCCATCCTGATTATTCTTTTTTACCGTATTCTGGCGGTCTCCCGGCGGTTGTGCTAACCATGCCACAATGGGAGGAACCCGGTGAAGGGTGAAGTCATATTGCACATGGCCTTTTTTTTGGGCGGACTGGCCGTCCTTTGCCTGGCTTGGCGCATGCGCCGCAAGAACCGGAATCTCGGCCTGGCGGGCGTTTCCTGGTGGGTGACGGGGTACTCGGCCATGGGGCTGGCGGCCATCGGCACGGGGGTGGATTTCTATTACGGCGACTGGATCAAGGGATTCGTCACCCATCTGCTTCTGACCGGCGGAATGGCCGTGATCTGGGTAGGGACCCACCTCTTCCTGGAAGGCCGGATAAGGCGCACGGCCGCGGTTGTGTCGATCCTGCTGCTGGCGGGCGAGGCCATCGGCGTTTTCTGGTTTTATTTCGTCGAGCCCGCCTATCAGGTTCGGTTGACCATCACCTGCGTGGTCCTGCTCATCCTGTCCGCGAACCTGTCCATGGCCCTTTTCCTCTCCAATATGGAGAGCCGGGCGGTCACCATCGCGGGGGTGTGCTACTTCCTGTTCGCCCTGCTCAACGGATCGCGGACCCTCGCCATCCTGATCAGCCCGGACCGCTTCGCCTATTATCTGTCCGGGCCTCTGGCCGTGGCCGTCACCGCCCTGATGTTTCCGGTCCTGGCGGCGGCCGAAATGGCCGCCCTGTGCATGATCCGCAACATGGCCCGGGGGCGGGAAGCGGAGTAGGAATTCCCCTTCCCGCGCGCATTTCCACCCCTGTCGAGGGTACCGGCCGACTCGCCGGGTTTTTCATTTGCTCATATCATTCAGAGGGTATATGACTGTCGCTAACCTAAAGAAATCGGTTCCGCAATCAGCCTAAAGGATTATGCTTTGAGCTTCGAATTACTGGAAAAGTTCCGTGATCCGGACCTG